>CAJYBK010000172.1 GCA_913064955.1 uncultured Flavobacteriales bacterium | reverse complement strand
TTCTCCAACGGGTCAGTTCAGCACAAGTATGTACATGTCATTCATAGGAGGGTTTATAGTTGTATTCCCTTATGTCTTTTATCAATTATGGGCTTTTATAAGGCCTGCATTAAAGGAAACTGAATTTAAAGTTGCCAAAGGATCTGTATTATGGGCTTCTTTATTATTTCTATTAGGAATCGCATTTGGCTATTTTATTATAAGTCCCTTGTGTGTGCAATTTTTTGGAACTTTCAGTGTATCAGAGGATGTCACCAATGACTTCACGATCAATAGTTATCTTTCATTAATAACGACCACTACAATTTTTAGTGGATTGTTCTTTGAATTGCCAATGGTGATTATGATTTTATCCAAGTTAGGAATTGTCTCACCTGCATTTCTAAAAAAGTACAGAAAACATGCGTTGATAATAATTTTAATTTTCTCAGCTGTCATTACTCCACCAGATGTCATAAGCCAGGTTCTTGTGGCTATACCAGTCTTAATTTTATATGAAATAGGCATCATGGTAGCCAAACGCATTGAACGAAAAAAAGCAATTTCATGAGGAAAGGCAGTTTATTAATATTGCTCTCGTTTTTATCTTGCTTTGTTTTAGCACAAAAAACAAAAGTCAGTGGGTATATATTAGATGCTGCAACAGGAGATACTCTTCCGTTTGTAAATGTCTATTTCCAAGACACCAAAATTGGTGCTTCTTCGAATTTACAAGGAAAATACTTTTTGGAAAGTTACTATGCATCTGACACACTAGTTGCTTCTTTTGTTGGTTATCACACTTTCAAGGTGAAAATAGAAAAAGACAAGGAACAAATTATAGATATCAAAATGAAGGCAAGTACTGAAGCACTTCCAGAATTAATTGTTTTACCTAGTGACGAAAACCCTGCTCATCCGATATTAAGAAAAGTCATTAAAAACAAAGAGATTAACAACCGCGAAAAATTGGACGCTTATGAATATGAAGTGTACAATAAAATTGAGTTAGATTTAAATAATATTACAGAAGAATTCACGAAAAGTAAAGCATTTAGAAAATTCGATTTTATTTTTGACAACATTGATAGTACATCAGAAAAGACATATCTCCCTATGTTTATGTCGGAGTCATTGTCAGACTTTTTCTACAGAAAGAATCCCAAAGAAGAAAAAGAGTATATCAAAGCGACCAAGGTTTCTGGAGTTGAAAACGAGAGTATTTCGCAGTTTACAGGGGATATGTATCAAAAAGTCAATGTCTATGAAAATTTTCTACCCGTATTCGGCAAAAATTTTGTGAGTCCCATTTCTGATAGAGGCTTAAATTATTACCGATACTACCTCATCGATAGCATGTTAATAGATAAATACTGGTGTTACGAAATGCAGTTTATTCCTAAAAGAAAAGGAGAATTAACGGTAAACGGCACAATGTGGATCAATGACACCACTTATGCTATTAAGTACGTGGAAGGAACTATTTCTAGCGATGCCAACATCAACTTTGTAAATGAACTCAAGGTTACACAAACCTTTGAGCAAGTTCAAAATGAAGTTTGGATGCTTGTTAAAGATGAATTATTAGTTGACTTTCAATTGACCGACAAAACAATGGGCTTTTATGGAAGAAAAAATACTAGTTATAAAAACTTTGTTATCAATGAGCCAAGAGAAGATGATTTCTACAAAGGATTTGAAAACATTTATGTAGCAGATGATGCCCAGGAAAAATCCGATGACTTTTGGCAAGGAAACAGACATGATAGTTTAACTCAAAATCAAGAAGGTATCTATCAAATGATTGATACATTAGAAAACTTACCTATCGTAAGATCTTATATCGACATCATCCAAACATTATCTACAGGATATAAGGTTTTGGGCAAAGTTGAAATTGGACCAATATACAGTACGTACAGTTACAATGTTGTAGAAGGTAACCGATTTAGGTTTGGAATGCGAACCAGTAATGATTTTAGCAAAAAAATTGAATTAAGCGGTTATGGAGCCTACGGTACAATCGACAAGGAATTCAAATATGGTCTTGGCACAAGATTTTTTATCACCAAAAAGCCAAGAAGACTAGTTCAATTAGTCTACAAACATGATGTAGAACAAGTTGGGATAAGTTCTAATGCCTACAATAACTCAAGTATTGTTTCTGCTTTTCGAAGAAATGATTATAATAAACTAGTTTTTAACACTGAATACAGAGCCACCTACACAAGAGAATGGCTTCCAGGCTTATCAAGTCAATTACTTTTCAGAAATTCAAATTTCACTCCTATAGGCATTACTACATTTAATCAAATCAACGGTGACGGAAGCATCTCCCCGCAAGTAACATTGAGCGCTACTGAGGTCGCTATAAATACAAGGTTTGCATATAATGAGGAATTCTTATCTGGTGAATTTGAGCGAATCTCTTTAGGGACTAAGTTTCCTATTCTAAGTTTAACCTACACTTATGGTATACCTAATGCACTGGGCAGCACTTATGAATATCACAAGGCAAGATTTTCGTTTAAACACAAAATCCCGATGGGAATTTTTGGAACCTTTAAATATGAATTTGAACTTGGAAAAGTCTTCGGAAGAGCACCGTACCCTTTGCTAGAAGTTCATAATGGTAACGAAACTTGGAATTACAATGAGACGGCTTTCAACATGATGAATATACTAGAGTTTGTAAGTGATGAATATATCTCATTTAACGCTCATCAACACTTTGACGGTTTATTTCTAAATAAAATTCCACTTATTAGGAAACTAAAATGGAGAGAAGTTTTAACTTTAACGGGAGTGTATGGTAGAATTAACCCAAGAAACCTGGCAGTTATGGAATTACCTTCATTTACTACAACACTAAAAGACAAGCCTTATTTGGAGATGGCAGCAGGAATTGAAAATATTTTTAAATTCTTGAGAGTTGACGTTCTTTGGAGAATGACCTATTTAGACAATGAATATGACGGAATTAAAGTGAGCCCAATAGGCTTAAGAGGTAAATTGCAATTTGATTTTTAATGGAATTAAGTACAACAGAAATAAAAAAGGCATACAGCGGTAGGCAGGTAGTAAAAGGAGTTAGCGTCACAGTTAACCAAGGAGAAATCGTAGGATTACTAGGTCCTAATGGAGCTGGAAAAACTACTTCTTTTTACATGATGGTTGGACTAATAAAGCCCGACTCTGGCAAAGTGTATTTAGACGGCCAAGACATTACAAAACTTCCGATGTACAAACGTTCAAAACTAGGTATAGGCTATCTACCTCAAGAAGTTTCTGTTTTTAGGTCTTTAAGTGTAGAAGATAATATCTTGTCCATACTTCAAATGACTAGCCTTTCTAAAAAAGAGCAAAAAGAGAGATTAGAAGAATTGATTGAGGAATTTGGCTTAGGTCATGTTAGAAAAAATTTAGGTAATAAATTGTCAGGAGGAGAAAAAAGAAGAACCGAAATAGCACGTGGATTGGCCATAAACCCAAAATTTGTTTTACTAGATGAGCCATTTGCAGGGGTTGATCCGATTGCAGTTGAAGACATTCAAAGTATTGTATTAAAATTGAAAAAGAAAAACATTGGTATCTTAATTACAGATCACAATGTACAAGAAACCCTTTCCATTGTGGACAGGGCTTATTTACTCTTTGAAGGATCAATTCTAAAATCAGGAACAGCTGAAGAATTAGCGGCTGATGAGCAAGTGAAAAAAGTCTATTTAGGACAACATTTTGAGTTAAAGAAAAAAGTATTTAAAGATGTTTAAATTGAAGTTCGCCATAGTTTTTCTAATACTTGTTTTAGGAATAAAGCAAACCTACGGTCAACATAGCGATTGTAATACTGCGCTTTTTTTTGAAGATAGTATTGGAGAATTAATCGCTCCTAAAGGGTATGGAAAAAAGCAAGAAATAAAAGGATACTCTATTAAGAATGAATATTTTTTTACGAGAGAACACAATACAGTTTGGTGCGTCATTGCATTTACTCAAGATGCCAATTTTCGATTCGAACTAAAACCTCAACTACCAAATGATGACTTTGATTTTACAATAATTAAATATTATGGGGAAAGTACTTGTGACTCTATACAAAACAAGTTGTGTACTCCAATAAGAAGTAACCTTTCAAAAAGAGCACCTGAACAAGGTAGTATTACCGGTTTAAAAAAAGGATATGACAACAATTATGCTGCAGCCGGTCCCAATCCAAGTTTCTCAGCACCATTGGATGTGAAAAAAGGAGATAGCATTCTTATCATTATTGATAGTCCATATGGAAGTAAAGGAGGCTTTTCTGTCAAAAATAATTCCGATTACTACCCAGAGATCATACCTGAAGAGATTGCAGAACCAGTTATACCAGAGACAAAAAGGGTTACAATGGTTATCCAAGACGAACAAGGAAATGTAATACCCGACCCTAGCATTTATATCAAATCACTCGGAAAAATACATCGCGACAATAAGCAAATAGATGAGAATGGAAATGTCTATTCCGAATTTTTCAAACCCAACGTAGAACAATTAGTGATAGCAAGTCAACAAGGCTATCTGTATCAAAAATTTAATTTTAGCTGGGATGGCGAGAATGACAGCACCGTATATTTACAATTAACACCACTATTACCCGGCACCAAATTACAATTAGAAAACATTTTATTCCTTGCCAACTCCTCTCAAATTGCTACTAAAAGTAAAGATGAATTAGAGGACCTATTGGTTTTCCTTAAAAATAACCCTACCATGGAACTCGAAATTGGCGGACATGTTCACGGACCAGGAAAGAGAAACAAAAAGAAGTATAAAAAACTAAGTGAAGAAAGAGCATCTGCCATCTATATGTATGCTATATCTAATGGTATTGACGCAAGCAAGTTAACTTACAAAGGCTATGGAAATTCTGAAATGATTTATAAGCAAGCTAAAAATGAATCACAAATCTCCGCCAACAGAAGAGTTGAATTTACTATAACAAAAGTAAAATAGAATCATGTATATTCTTCATATTGAAACATCAGTAAAAACCTGTTCTGTTGCTCTAGCCAAAGAAGGTAAAACAATTGACATTAAGGAATCTCACCCCTCAGGATTTGAGCATTCCGAGAGTCTCAACATCTTTATAGAATCTATACTTTCTGAAAACAACATAAAATTAAAAGATTTAGCAGCAATTGCTATCGGTTCTGGCCCAGGCTCTTACACCGGACTTAGAATAGGCACAGCAACTGCTAAGGGACTTTGCTATGCGCTAGACATTCCACTAATTAGCATAAATTCATTGGAAATTATGATTCAAAAATTTCATAGTGAAAATAAAATCAGTAATTATGACTATATCATTCCAATGATTGACGCTAGACGTATGGAAGTTTATGATGCTATTTATGACAACACTTTAAACCAAATTGAACAGCCAGTTGCTAGAATCATTGACGAGGATTCCTTTACTCACCTAGATGGCAGCATATTACTATTTGGCGAAGGTGCTGACAAATTAACAGCGGTGAATTTCAAAAAGAATATCAACATACATAGCAATTTCAAAACATCCGCTTCAGGAATGTGCCGAGTGGCATACAAAAAATTCTTAGCGAATGAATTTGAGGATTTGGCTTATTTTGACCCTATCTATTTAAAAGAGTTTCAGGCAGGATAACCATCAGTTCCATTGCTTTTTCAAAGACTTTATCGGTTGCTCCTTGATGCTCATTCACAAATAGTTTTGCTTTATCAGACATAGTGCTCACTAAAGCTTTATCGGTCAACAATTGATTCATCACTTCTGCAAAATGAGTTTCGCCTTTTAATAGAAAACTTCCTCCAACATCCTTTAATTGTTGTCCCTCTGGATATTTAGACACGACATCACCATAAAGCAATACATTCCCCATACTTGCCGCTTCCAAAATATTATGTAGACTATTCGTGAAACCACCTCCAACAAATGCAAAATCTCCATATTGGTAGCAATTAGCCAACATACCAATATTATCAATCAACAATATTTTGAAGTTGGTAATTTGAGTTTCGTTTACTTTGGAAAATCTAACCATACCTCTTTCAAATAATGATTCTATCTCCACTAAATGATCCTCAGAGATGTCGTGAGGCGCAATAATTATTTTTAAATCATCTGGTATGTTTTTTTGCAAATATTTTGCGAGTATCTCTTCTTCAATAGGCCAACTACTACCCAAAATCAGCAATCTTTCTGAGCCTTTGAACTTTTCAATCAAAGGAATAGGAACACAACTCGAAGCATTTTGAGAAACTCTGTCAAATCGAGTATCACCACAAACGCCAACATTTTCAAAAATGAACTTTCTCAAAATCGAGGCACTCTCTTCATTCATGCAATAAATGAAATCGATTTTCTTCATTATATTCCTTTGCCATTGAGTCGTTTTCTTAAAGTAAACTTGTCCTGGCCTAAAATTACTAGAGAAAAATAAAATAGGCGTTTTTTGTTGCTGTAGTACCTTTAAAAAATTAAACCAAAAATCGTATTTCACAAAAATGGCAATTTTTGGATTTACAATCTCTAAGAAACTCTTTGCGTTTCTGCTTGTATCCAAAGGGATATAAAAAACCCCATCAGCATGCGGATAGTCCTTACAATAATCATATCCTGAGGGACTAAAAAACGTTACTATGATTTCTTCGTCAGTAGTTTTTTTTATTTTCTCAATTAATGGTTTTGCTTGTTCGAACTCACCTAATGAAGAGGCATGAATCCAAACAGGTTGATTCCATTTAATCTGCTTCAGTTGATCTTTCCAATTCCTTCTTCCTTCAACCCATTTAATGGCTTTAGAGTTCCCTAGAAGTCCTGCGGTCATGACGCCAAGACCATAAGCCCTGATACCTATATTGTATAAAAACTTCATACTATCAATCTGAAGGCGCTTTTCTGTAAACAGGTATGATCCACCCCACACGGATTCCAAATAGAAAGTCCAAGCGATTGTCCTTGTAAGGTCCTTCCAAGTCTAATTGATAATCTCTCATACCTCTTGTAAAACCTTGCATAAACTCAATTCCAAAAGTAAAATTTGCCAAATTGGTATTCCCTAAATGTTGATACCCAATGTACTCTTTAACCAAAACACCAAGGGTTAATCTATCGAAATAAACTAAATTCTCCTTATTCAAAGCAGGCACAAGATTATCTTGATTGTCTATCCTAATTTTATGTCTTATAAAGCCTACACCTAACTTAGTAATTAGTCCTGAATTAGGATTAGGACCAATAAACGGAAAGACTTTTCCTACGTTAAATGTCCCGGTAAATCCTCTTTCATAAACCTCCACATTAGCTGGTTCTCCATTAGCATTCACAATTTGTCTATCCGAAGTAAGTA
>CAJYBK010000171.1 GCA_913064955.1 uncultured Flavobacteriales bacterium | reverse complement strand
CTTTTCTTTCAATGTTTTCAAATCCTTTAAGAATGAAAACGTAACTAATGTTGGCTCCAAAAGATGTTCCAGACATACTTAAGGTGTTGCTTTCGCTTGCATTTCCTTTGTCAGTATAAAGCATGTTAGAATGGGCAACTTCTGAAAGACTGTATTTGTAATTAACTGAAAAATTAAATAGGTGTCTAGGAGAAGGTAATCTCAATTGATACCCAAATTCTGGTAAAATGTACATGCTTGATCCATTGGCTGATGAACTGTAGTTGTAGTAATCATCACCACCGGATTTGTTGGAGATGATTAAAAAGTTATAACCAAATGCTGCACGAATGTAAAAGGAATCATCTTTCTTTTTGCTGAAATTTTTCTTAACTCCGATTTCTGCACCTGTTGCCATATATCCTGTTTTGTAATTTGGTCCAATGTTGCTCACTTGGTGACTGACTATCTCTTCTGCTATTTGTAGGTCGAAACCCCAACTATTTTTTAGTATGAAATTAAATCCAACGCTGAAACTTAAAGGTAGACCACTAGATGCACTCCAGTTATTATTTTCATTTAATTTAGTAGGGGAGTAGCCTGCTCCAATTCTACCGTTCACAGCCATATAATTAATGTTTTTTAATGGTCTACTATGAGTTTTCTTATTGCTATTGGCAGATTGAGCGTTGATGGAAACACATATCACAAAACTTGCTACTAACAGTGCCGTTTTTTGTAAATTCAAAATTGATTGTTTCATTAATTATTATTTAATATTGCATACAAAGTGAATAAAAAAAACGATGCAACAGCTAAATTTTGAGGAATTAAAGGATTTTTTGGATGAAATGGTGGATAAGTTCAACCAACCTAATTTCATAGAAAATGATCCAATTCAAATCCCTCATAGGTATAGCAACGCTCAAGACATAGAAATTGCAGCTTTCTTGACATCCACTATTGCTTGGGGTAGAAGAGATATGATTATTAAATCTGCTAATCGAATAATGGAGTTAATGGATGATTCCCCAGCTGATTTTGTAATGAATAGTACTGTGGCAGATCTTAATGGTGTAGAGAAATTTGTACATCGAACTTTTAATGGGGGAGATTTAGGTTATTTTATAGGTGCGTTAAAGCGAATTTATAAGGATAAAGGTGGGATGCAAAAAGTTTTTAAGGATGGATTAGATGTTCGAAATGATATAGATATGAAAAATGCGTTGATTCATTTTAACGAAGTTTTTTTTGCAGAAGTTCCGTCTAATTTCAGAACAAGGAAGCACATAGGAAATCCACAAAAAGGGAGTGCCGCAAAACGTTTAGTAATGTTCTTAAGGTGGATGGTGCGAAAGGATCATAAGCAGGTAGATTTTGGTTTGTGGAGCGATTTGCCCATGAGTCATTTGTCATGTCCTCTAGATGTGCATACCGGAAATGTGGGAAGGATGCTAGGCTTTATAGATCGAAAGCAAAATGATTGGAAAACAGTGATGGAATTAGATCAATCATTCAGGAAAATGGATGCAGAAGATCCAGCTAAATATGATTTTGCACTTTTTGGATTAGGAGCTATGGATGGTTGGAAAATGTAAAAGCTATGTTATATTAACAGCAGAGTGCTCAAATTGAGCATCTATTGCGTGTAAGAGTGAAGAGATTTAATAAGTATCTTTGTAATACGTGGGTATAATAGATGAAATAAGAATAAGGTCTGGAAAAATTTCTTTGCGAAGGGAATTGAATAATCAAAGATCTAGAAAAGTGGTTGCTACCAACTTAAATGATGCTACATCGGTGGCCTTACTGTTGAAGATCAAAGATGAGAAAGATTACAAAAAGGTAACCAAATTCATGAAATATCTGAAAGAGGAATTTGGTATTAAACGTGTTTTTTTTCTTGGCTATTGGGATGACGCTAAAAATGATCCCGATTTTTTACAAAGTAAATTGGATTTTGATTTTTTTACCAAAAAGGATTTAAACTGGAAAGGCATTCCAATAGGAGGTACTATAGATAATTTTACGTCAGAAAAATTTGATATACTAATAGACTTGAACAACTATTTTAATGTTCCACTTCGATATCTTATATTAAAAAGCGCCAGCAAATTAAAAGTTGGAAGATATAACAAAGAGAATGAGGCTTATTTTGACCTAATGTTATCAAATGATCAAGACGATTTTGAGATGTATTGTAATCAATTGGTTAAATATTTGACTATGATCCATTGAGATAGTTTATTTTTAATGGTTGAACCCCTTGTTATTGCTCATGTTGCAATGAAAATCAAAAAAAACCTTGAAATATTTGGAATTCAAACAAAAATTTTATCTTTGCATAGGTAAGTAGTTAATCTAACCATTGATGATAGACATATTTGAATTGTATAAAAACATGGAGCGGAATAATATTATTCTCTCTTTCAAAGTTGCTATCACGTCTGAACTTTTAAGTTCTGTTCTTCAAATCATGGAATCCAAAATGGATGATTTGGATGAATCTCTAAAAACCAGAAGAAAAGTATTTAATGTTTTGGTGGAGTGTCTTCAAAATTTATATCATCACATAGATGATTTCGAAATTGAAGGAAGTCCAGAAGAAATCGCTAAGTTGAAGTCTGCTGTTTTTATGATATCTCGAAACGAAGGGTATTATAATGTCGTAACAGGTAATTTCTTACTTAGTGAAAACGTTGATAAACTTACGGATAGAATTAACACAATAAATTCATTTGATAGAGCTCAACTGAAGGAATACTATAAATCAATTCTTAACAATGGCGAGATGAGTGCCAAAGGTGGAGGAGGATTGGGATTCATTGATATCGCAAAGAAATCAGGAGAGAAATTGGAATACAGTTTTTCAAAAGTGGATGAAACATACTCATTTTTTACATTAATAGTCAAAATAGAACAACAATAAATTATGGATAATTTAACAATCGAAGGATCAGCAAAAACTCCAACAATCGAGTTTAAAGGCGAAGGGACATTATTAATCAAGGGGAGATCAATTCCAGAAAATTCTATCGAATTTTATAAGCCACTTATAGATTGGATTGGAAATTATGGAGGAAGTCCTCAAAGTAACACTGAAGTAAATATTCAATTGGAGTATTTCAATACAAGTTCTTCAAAGTGTATCTTGGATGTATTTAAGAAATTAGAGACATTAAATGGTACTAATGTAGCAATTAACTGGTACTATGAAGAAGATGATGAGGATATGTTAGAAGCTGGTGAGGATTACCAAGCAATCATTGACATTCCTTTCAAAATGATTGAAGTAGAAGAACTATAAAATAAATTAATACTTATTTTTACAGCTGTCCTAATGAATTAGGACGGCTTTTTTTTTATCTAAATGAAGAAGATTATAATAGCAATTGATGGTCATTCCGCTTGTGGGAAGAGTACGTTAGCAAAAGCATTAGCAAAGGAGTTGAAGTATATTTATATAGATTCTGGTGCTATGTATAGAGCGGTAACGCTTTTCGCCCTGAATAATGGATGGATTTCGGAAGATGGAAAAGAAGTTAATACGGAAGAATTAATTAAAGCAATCGACCAAATCAACATCTCATTCAATTATAATTCTACTTCTGGAAAGTCAGATACTTTCATGAACGGTATCAATATTGAAGATGAAATTCGGACTATGAGAGTGGCCAAGGCTGTAAGTGCAGTGGCTAAAATTAAATTTGTACGAGAAAAATTGGTGGAGTTTCAGCAGACTTTAGGTAAAAATAAGGGTATCATTATGGACGGAAGAGACATAGGTACAGTTGTTTATCCAGATGCGGAATTGAAGATTTGGGTTACAGCAAATATGGATGTCCGAACAGCTAGAAGATATAAAGAGTTAATCGAAATGGCTGATAAAATTACCGTGGATGAAGTCCGAAATAATATCCAGTCACGTGACTTTGAGGATAGTAACCGAAAAGAAAGTCCGTTAAAAAGAGCCGAAGACGCACAAGATATCGATAATTCATATTTATCAAAAGACGAGACTTTAAATAGGGCTATACAAATGGCTCAAGAAGTAATTGCAACGCAATGAAGCAAAGATATTTTGCAGAAATAGCATACGATGGAACAGCTTATCATGGATGGCAATATCAACCAAATGCGATAACTGTTCAAGAAAAATTAACAACGACTTTAGGTAAGATTTTAAACGCCCCAGACTTTAAAGTTCAAGGTTGTGGAAGAACAGATACTGGAGTTCATGCATCGCAGTTTTTTCTTCATTTTGATGCTGATTTAAATATGACCATCGAGAAGTTAATATTTGTTTCCAATCAAATACTAAAGAAGGACATTGTGATCAAAAGGGTTTTTCCGGTTGGTGAAAAAATGCATGCCAGATATAGTGCAACAGCCAGAAGGTACCATTATTATTTTGGAACAGAATTGAATCCATTTGATAGATTGTATGTAAGTTACTTCAAGCAACCAGTAAATATTGAAAAAATGCAAGAAGCATGTAAAGTACTTTTTGAATACAAAGACTTTACTTCATTTTCTAGATCTAATACTGACACCAAAACTAACGATTGTACCATAATGGATGCAAAATGGTATCAAGAGGATGGAAAGATAATTTTTACCATTAAGGCCAATAGATTTCTACGCAACATGGTAAGAGCCATTGTGGGGACGATGTTGGAGGTAGGTGAAGGTAAATTGACAATTGATCAGTTTAGAGAAGTGATTGAAAAGAAGGATCGCTCAGCGGCTGGAAAATCTGTTTCAGGACACTCATTGTTTCTTTCAGAGGTTCATTATAAAGAAGGAATAATTCCTAATGTATAGTGGTTATATAATTATCTTTACACCATGAGAATTGATATTTTATCTGCTGTCCCTAAATTATTAGAAGGGCCTTTTTCCCATTCAATTTTGCAAAGAGCTATTGATAAAGGAATTGCTGAAGTGCATATTCACGATATCAGAGATTATAGTCTTGATAAGCACAGAAAAATAGATGATTACGCTTTTGGAGGTGGGGCAGGAATGGTTTTGTCCATTGAGCCTATTGAAAGATGTATTGACAAACTAAAAGCGGAAAGAGACTATGATGAAGTAATTTATATGTCACCGGATGGTGAACTGTTTACGCAAAAAATTGCTAACCAAATGTCTTTTAACTACAAGAATATAATTATACTTTGTGGGCATTATAAGGGTATTGATGAGCGACTTCGAGAACACATTGTAACCAGAGAAATATCTATTGGAGATTATGTTTTAACGGGTGGAGAATTGGCTGCGGCAGTTGTTGCTGATAGTATTATCAGATTGATTCCAAATGTATTGAATAACGAAACTTCTGCTTTGACAGATTCATTTCAAGATGATTTATTGGCACCTCCAGTGTATACTCGTCCAGCGGAATACAAGGGATGGAAGGTTCCTGAAATTTTACTTTCTGGTGACGATAAAAAAATAGAAGAGTGGCGACATGAAAAAGCTATAGAAAGAACTAAAGCAAGAAGACCAGGTTTATTAGAAGATTAAGGATTCAATCTTTCAATTTTCCAGACATCTTCATCTTTACTAAATGCAATTCTATCATGTAGTCTACTTTTTCTTCCTTGCCAAAACTCAAAGTAATGAGGAACAAGAATAAATCCGCCCCAGTTTTCAGGTCTAGGAACTTTTTTGTTCGCGTATTGGTTCGTTAATTCATTTACTTTATCCTCAAGATGTGCTCTTGACGCTAGTTTTTGACTTTGTTGAGATGCCCATGCACCGATTTGAGATGCTTTAGGCCTGTCGTTAAAATATTCGTCAGATATGGAAGAGTCAACCTTCTCAATTATGCCTTCGATTCTAATTTGTCTTTCTAATTCGGGCCAAAATAAATTCATACAGGATTTAGGATTCATTTCCAAATCATGACTTTTTTTGCTGCCGTAGTTGGTGTAGAATACAAAGCCATTCTCTTGAATATCTCTAATGTAAACCACTCGCGAAGAAGGTTGACCATACTTACTAACGGTGGAAATCGTAGTAGCAATTGGTTCCAATACATTAGACTCTGTGGCTTCTTTTAGCCAGTTATTAAATTGCGTAAACGGATTGTGATCAATATCGTCCTCCGATAGTGACTGCTTGGAAAAATCACTTCTTAGTTGTTTTAAGTATTCGTTTGTAGACATTTAAAATTATTTTTTTCTTTCTTCACGACACCGAACCATCGCTTCTCTTTTTTCTTTCTTACATGTTGCTTTCTCTTCTTCGGTTAGAAATTCGCTGCATGCTTCATTGCAATTCGCACATTCCTTATCCTTACGGATGAATAGGTTCTTCAATTTACACATTAACTCTGAAAGATTGCTAAAACTCTCTTGATAAAAGACACCTACTCCTTGAGTGTAAGTAGCCTCTTGCTGTGTTATGTCATATTCATTACTTCTGTTGAAGGCATGCACCCTAGTGTTACCTTCCTCGTTCAACTTGTATTCTACGTCCACATCTCCAATTAGACTGTTGCTGTTGTCTCCAGCATTTTGATGACTTACGCCAAGGTTGGTTGTAATGGTTAGTCTATCGTCAAAAAGTTGAGTGCTAAGTGCAAGCGCCATTTCCTGAGAACTAACCTCATCGCCAGGTTGGTAATTGAAGCCAATGTCAAAATCATCAGAGAATTTAGAAAGCATGTTGCTTAATTGGTTACTAAGCATTTCGGAAGTTGTGTTTCCAAGTGCATTTCCACCTGATGATGTACCCGTAGTGTTGTATTCGCTTGGAAGGAATTTATTCAAGAGTAGCAAAGAAAAAACTTGCTTATTCATTTCAGCTTCTGAACTAATGGAATTACGCAGAATAGAGCGAGCATTTTCATCGCTCCTTGGTAATTTTATATCAAAATTTAGAATTGGATTGAAGAGGTTTTCAGTTAGTCGCATTTCACATTCTACATCAGTCTTTTGTCTATATGCTTCACGCTGATTGTCTGGCATGATGTCATATAGACTCGTTTTAAGACCGTAAATTGCCGTAATGTCTATATCTGCTTCATAAGGGTCTCCGTACCAGTTTATGGTTCCACCTTTCTTTACTTTAAATTTCTTGTTAATCAAATCTTTAAGTGTGAATAAATAACTTCCTTCACTTATCTCATAATTACCGAACATGTAGAAATCATAGTACTGATCGATATACATATCTATATGTCCAACACCAATGCCTTTCATGGCATCACCAACTACATCATCAAAAACTAATTGAATCTTGGCATCTTCAGTAATGTCCATACTCAAGTTAAGATTAATACCTTCCAGATTTACTTTGTATTCTTCTTGGACTGTATCTTGGTTGACAAAAGTGATGAAATCCTGCAACTCAACCTCTTGACTTCCATACAGCGGTAGCGTAATATTAGTTCCTTTCTCTGATTTAGCATTCACTACTATTTCCA
>CAJYBK010000170.1 GCA_913064955.1 uncultured Flavobacteriales bacterium | reverse complement strand
ATATTCCACAAATAGATTTCAGTTTTTCGAGACCGTTTATCCTTAGTTCAACTAAGTTGTAAACTTCTGCTTCGGTCATTTTTGTTAGGTCTGAAAGAAGTTCGGTTGGGCTTCCAAAACAGGCAAATCCTGCATTTTTGCTGCTGGCTCCGGCAGGAAGGTAGCCGCTTTCGAAAACAACAATTTTAGCTTTTGGAAACTTTTTTCTTAAGGTTAAGGCGCAGGTAAGTCCTACAATTCCACTGCCTAATATTGCATAATCAATATCTTTTAGCCATTCTTCTCTTTCCCAAAAACTGTACATTATAGTTTGATTTAAAAGGTTTACAAAAACTAAGATACTTAATAATTGAGAACTTCGGTTTTGTTCTGTCGAAACCTAAATGCAATTCAGCCGTTATAGAAAAGATTGAAAATTTTTGAACCAAATTAAATGTAAGGTGTATTGCTTGTTAAGCAATAGAAATTCATAGCCATGTTTGTCAAAGGAAAATGATGTGGTAAGTTTTTTTATAAATAGAATTAATATACCGATATTTGTAAGTTGAAAATATGAATTTGATAAAAAGAATTAGATATATAATAACATTACTGTTAATCAGTTTGGCGTTTGTAACCGTTTCCGCCCAAGATGGTCCTAAAGCTATGATTGACGGAAAGGTATCCAACTCGGCAGGTAAAAAGTTGGGGGGTGCTTCTATTGTTGTGAAGAAGAATGGAGCGGTAATTAACACTTTTACCTCATCTTCAAATGGGAAGTATCCAACAGTTGAATTACCAATGGGACACAATTATACAATAACAGTTTCATTAGGTGGTTATGTTACCAAAGAAATTGCATTAGATACAAAAACAGGGTATTTTGAAGAAGATAGTCCTGATGTTATTCCGTTGGATATTCCATTTGAATTAAATGAAATGAAACCAGATGTTGATTACTCAGCGGTTAGTGATGGTTTTCAGATTGGTAAGTTAACCATTGATCCGAAAACAAATGGATTGGCTATTGATTATGGTTTTACATCCAAGCAAAAAAGTAAATACGACAAATTTTTTAAGGATTTGGAGGAGAAAGCAAATGCTGATGAAGAAAACTTCAATAAATTAGTATCGGAAGGGGATAAAGCTACTCAAAGTGGCAATTTTTCGATGGCTTTGACGAAGTATGAAGAAGCATTAAAGTTAAAGGAAGGAGATCCAGGCGTTACTGGAAAGGTTACCGAGACCAAGAAACAAATTGAAATAAAAAAGAATTTTGACAAAGCAGTAAGTGATGGAGATGGAATGCTTTCGGCTAAGAATTACGATCAAGCCATTGCTAAATATGAAGCGGCTAAAGCACTTATGCCATCTGATAAAAACATCGATGCAAAAATTAAGGAAGCACAAGACAAAAAAGCTGCAGATGCCTCCGCTGAGATTGATCAAAAATATGCTGCAAAAATTAAAGAAGCGAAATCAGCTTTTGATTCTAAAGATTATGCTTTTGCAAAAACTCTTTACGGTGAAGCGGGTGAAATAAAGCCAAGTGAAAAGGAACCGCCTGCTAAGATTGCTGAAATTGATAAAATCATAAAGGATGAACTTGAAAAAGATAAGCAATACGCTGAGTTAGTAGCAGCAGGTAACAAGGGAATGTTAACGGAAGATTATGATGTTGCTATCACGAAATTTGAAGAAGCTTTAAAAATTAAAAAGGAGTCATCAGTTGAGACTGAATTAGCGAAAGCAAGAGATTTGAAAGCTAAAAAGGAAGCCGCAGAAGCGGATGCCGCAGCGGCAGCTGCAAAGCAAGCAGAGTTTGATGGATTTATCGCAGCAGGAGAAGGAAAACAGTCCGGTGAAGATTATGATGGAGCGATTGCTCAGTATGAAAAAGCATTGGCGTTAAATGTAGATAACCCAACTGCTAATTCAAAAATACAAGGAGCTAAGGATGCTAAGAAAGCAGCAGAAGATGCTGCCAAAGCAGAAGCGGATGCCGCAGCGGCAGCTGCAAAGCAAGCAGAGTTTGATGGATTTATTGCAGCAGGAGAAGGAAAACAATCCGGTGAAGATTATGATGGAGCGATTGCTCAGTATGAAAAAGCATTGGCGTTAAATGTAGATAACCCAACTGCTAATTCAAAAATACAAGGAGCTAAAGATGCTAAGAAAGCAGCAGAAGATGCTGCCAAAGCAGAAGCGGATGCCGCAGCCGCAGCCGCAAAACAAGCGGGGTTTGATGGATTTATCGCAGCAGGAGAGGGAAAACAGTCCAGTGAAGATTATGATGGAGCGATTGCTCAGTATGAAAAAGCATTGGCGTTAAATGTAGATAACCCTACTGCTAATTCAAAAATACAAAGTGCGAAAGATGCTAAGAAAGCAGCAGAAGATGCTGCTAATGAAGTTGCTTTGGCAGCTGAGAAACAAGCCAAGTTTGATGAGTTTATTGCAGCTGGTGATGGAAGTTTAAGCTCAGAGGATTTTGATGGAGCAATTGCCAAATATCAAAGTGCATTAGCTTTGGACGTGAATAATCCAAAAGCCAACGAGAAAATACAAGCTGCAAAAGATCAGAAGGCAGCATATGAAGCGAAGTTGGGAGAAGAGGCAGCGGCAAAACTTGCGGCAGAGAAACAGGCTAAGTTTGATGAGTTTATTACTGCGGGTGATGTAAGTTTAAGCTCAGAGGATTTTGATGGAGCAATTGCCAAATATCAAAGTGCATTAGCATTGGACGTGAATAATCCAAAAGCCAACGAGAAAATACAAGAAGCAAAAGATCAAAAAGCAGCATATGAAGCAAAGTTGGGAGAAGAGGCAGCGGCAAAACTTGCAGCAGAGAAACAGGCTAAGTTTGATGAGTTTATTACTGCCGGAGATGGGAATTTAAGCTCAGAGGATTTTGAAGGAGCTATTGCCAAATATCAAAGTGCATTAGCCTTGGATGTCAATAATCCAAAAGCCAACGAGAAAATACAAGAAGCAAAAGATCAAAAAGCAGCATATGAAGCAAAGTTAGGAGAAGAAGCAGCAGCTAAACTAGCGGCAGAGAAACAAGCAAAGTTTGATGAGTTTATTACTGCTGGTGATGGAAGTTTAAGTTCCGAGGATTTTAGTGGTGCTATCTCTAAGTATGAAAGCGCTTTGGCTTTAGATGTTAATAATCCCAAAGCTAACGAAAAAATACAATTGGCTAAGGATAAAAAGGCTGCTTTTGATGAAGCTCAGAACGCTTCAAATGCAGAGGCTGAATTGGATGCTGAGTTTAATAAACTAATTGCAGATGGTGACGCAGCTAAGAATGCAAAAGATTGGGAGAAAGCGAAAGACTTCTATTCTCAGGCAAACGTTAAAAAGCCGTCAAGCCCATTGCCACAGAAAAAGATTGATGAAGTTAATGCTTTGATGGCTCAGCAACTTAAAGGAGAGCAGGATGAACTATTCAACAAGATAATGGCGAAAGCTAATGAATTGTCAGACGATGGTGAATATGATAAAGCTATAGGTCTATGTGAAAAAGCGAAAACAAACTTTCCTGGCAAAACAGAACCTGATGCTCTTATCAATAAGATCAATGGTATTATTGCGTCAAATGCGGCCAAAGAAGAACAATATAATAAGTTGATCAGCAGTGCTGATGGATTATTTGAATCAAGTAAATGGCAGGCAGCTAAAGAGGATTACTTAAAAGCAAAAGCTATTTTTGATAGACCAAGACCAAATGAGCAAATAGCAATCATAGATAAGAAAATCGCTGAAGAAGGGAATAAAGACAAAGAGGCGGAAGAATTGGCAGCTAAACAAGCTAAATATGATGCCTTAATGAAAAAGGCAAAAGGTCAAAAGGATGCCAAGTCATATACTGAGGCTATTAAAACCTACACAGAAGCAAAAGGAGTTTTACCTTCTGAGAGTGAACCTCAATCTAGAATTGATGAGATAAATAAAATTCTAAACGAAAATGCAGGTAAAGAAGAATTAATGGCTAAGTACAATGCTGCCATTCAAAAGGCAGATGCAAAAAGGGACAAAGCATATAACCAGGAAAATGAATCATTAGTTGCTGAAGCTAAGGACCTTTATACAGCAGCAAATAAGATTAAAGCTGATGAAACTTATCCGCAAGAGCAAGTAAACAAATTGAATAATTTCTTAAAAGAACTAGCAGATAAAGAAGGCGAAGCGCAATACCAAAGAATTATAGATAAAGCGGATGAACTTTTTGAAGCTAAGTCATGGGATGGAGCAGAAAAGTTATATAAAAGAGCCATTTCTTTTAAGGCAGCAGATCCATACCCACCGGCTCAATTGAAGAAAATTAAATTGGCAAGAGAGAATGCAGGTAAAAATGATCAATATCAAATAATGATAGCTGAGGCAGATGAAATGTTTGATAATGCAGATTATTACAATTCTAAATCAACTTATGAAAAGGCTTCTGCTTTGATGCCTAAAGTGGTTTATCCTAAAAAGCGAATAGAAGAAATAAATGCGTTGTTAGAAAAACAGAAGCAAGACGCTGCAGAGGTTAGTGCTGTTAACAATACAGTTAAAAAAGACCCTAATTACATGGGGGAGAAAGTTACTGGTATGACCGAGTTGGAAATGCAACAATTGCTGGAGAAAGGTAGATTGGATGAGATTGAAGGGAATGATGTAATAATTGCGAATAGAAAAACTGACAGGTTATCCTTCGAAGATTTGGAAAAAGACATGCAGTTAAGTAGATCTGAAACGGAGCAAAGTGATTTGATTAGGATGCAATCTGAACGTTTTGAATTAGAAAATTCATGGGATGACCAAAGGCTTGAAAATATACCTAATGTTGAATCCTATAAGGAAGGTGAGTTGGGTAAGATTCAAGGGTTTAAAGATGTAGAGGAGGGTAGGTCATATGGTATAGATAGATATAATAATACGTCCGATTTGGAGAGGTCAGAATTACAAAATTCTTGGGATGAACAACGTGAGAATAATGTGCCCAATATGGAGTCGTATAAAGAAGGTGAATTATCAAAAGTTCAAGACTTTAGAGATGTAGAAGAAGAGCGTTCATTTAATATAGATGTTTATAATAATACATCAGAGTTAAAAAGGTCGGCTGTGGAGAACGCAAGAGATATTCAGAGAGAAGCCAATATAGTGGATATGGTTGTTGTGAAAGAAAGAGAACTGAGTATTACTAATAATTGGGTAGATGAGAGTAGAGATGTTACTTACGATACTTATAAGTCTAATGAACTATTGACGGCAAAGTACGAGACTTTTGCGGATAATGGTGACTTCAGAAGAAGAGAAGAAACTGTCGCTGCTGTGGATGCATACAAGTTTGAGCAGGAGAAATTATCAAGAAGTGATCAGGAATATTTTACTGATAAGACCGATAATTTAAATAAATACAATACTGAAATGACAGCCAAGTTTGAAAACTTTGCACAAGACTCTGATATTCCGAGAGAGAAAAATATCGAGGCGATGGAGATATATCAGGAAGAGTTATACAATAATAAAATGAATGAAGTAACATCTTATACCGAAAAGAGTCAGAATACTTACATGAAAAGTGAGCAGGTAAAGGAAGAGCAATTTAAAATTCCTAGCGAAGAGGATTTAATGCGTGAAAGAAATATCGATGAGATGTCGGATTTCCAGGAGGCAAAATTACAAAAAGACGGTAATGAGGCAGACGGCCATAACCAATCAGGATATGATAAGTCTTTGGAATACAATGATGTGAAAACTCAAAAGGCAACTATGTTTTCAGATGAGAATGTTGATCCCCTTGCGAATCAGTATACTGAAGGTATCACTGAGGAAATGTATCAAAGAAAAAATAACATGGGTGAAGTAATTGAAGTAACCATTGTGAGAACGGTAGTTAACGGAAATAAAGCCGATCAATACAAAAAGGTGACTTCACGATGGACTACCAATTACTTTAAGAATGGCGGAGTGATTACTCAGCACATATGGGATACAGAGACGCATTAATAGCGGAATGAATAATTTCACATGCTTTCTCAATTTCCTCGTTAGAAATAATGAATGGTGGTGCTATTCTAAAACTATTTGGATTAGAAAGAAACCAAAAACTAAGTAAACCTTGGTCTTTACACTTTAGTACTATTCTAGATACTATGTCCGCGCTAGGCATTTCAATAGCGAAGAAAAGACCCTTTCTTCTAATTTCAACAATTGATTTATGCTGCAATAATCTTTCAATCATGGCTCCTTTTTTCTCTACTTGTTTCAGCAAATCATCTTGCGCTAGTATATTTATATTGGCTAAAGCAGCGGCACAACAAACAGGGTGTCCTCCAAATGTGGTGATGTGACCTAGAGGAGGATTATATGTTAAGGTGTCCATTATTTTATCTGACGAAATAAAAGCACCAATTGGCATTCCTCCACCAAATCCTTTTGCAATAGTTAAAATGTCTGGAATTACATCATAATGCTCAAAAGCAAAAAGTTTACCTGTACGTCCAAATCCAGTTTGTATTTCATCAAATATGAGAAGAGCACCAACTTCTGCACATCTTGCCTTCAAGTTTTTTAAATAGTTATCACTGGGTATTCTTACTCCTGCATCCCCTTGGATAGGCTCAACAATTACACACGCAGTTTGGTCATCAATTTTAGAGAATTCGTTTTCATCATTAAAAGTGATAAAGTGGATATCTGGTAACAATGGCCTAAACTGAAATTTCTTAAACTCATTGTGACTGACACTCATCGAACCATGCGTATTTCCGTGATATGCCCCTTTAAAACTGATTATTTTTTTTCTTCCTGTAAAGCGCTTGGCTAATTTTAATGCGGCTTCATTGGCTTCAGTTCCAGAGTTGACGAAGTACGACACGTCTAATCCGTCAGGAAGTAATTCATTTAGTTTAGTGGCTAATTCTACCTGTGGTCCCTGGTGAAATTCACCAAAAACCATTACGTGCATGTATTTGTCCAGTTGATTTTTTATAGCACTTACTACCTCAGGGTTTCGATGACCTATATTGCTGACAGAAATTCCGGAAATAAAATCTAAGTAAGCCTTTCCATCCGTGTCATACACATACGCTCCTTCCGCATGAGAAACATCAATTCTATATGGATGCTTGTTTGTGTTGGCAAGAAATGGAGAAGAAAACTTATTCATAATACTTTAGGCGTAAATGAGATCATTGAAAAAGTAAGAAAAATCAGGAAGTTCCAAATGAAAATCTTTAACACTGACTGATTGATTAGAGTCGCCATGTTCTATTTCGGTTGGAGCATTTTCAATGTCTTTGTCTTCAACTAAAGTTGCTTTGTATAATCCATCCGCAATTTTATTAATTCTATCGATAAAATCTTGAGCGCTCACTTTATTGGCATCATAAGTAATAAACGCCTGATGCACCTCAAAGTCTACATCCGCTTGTATCACGCCTTCCATTTCCCTTAGT
>CAJYBK010000169.1 GCA_913064955.1 uncultured Flavobacteriales bacterium | reverse complement strand
TTGTTTGGAATTCTTTGCTCAGCCATACCTTTGGCCGCACTTAATACAAAAGGAGTATTTACTTCTACTACCTCAGTCCCACCTGGTACATCTCTTTCAAGTGTTGCAACATTTCCTGCAACATCTACTTTTTGAGCCAATGAAACAAACGGTAAATTCAATAATTCCGCAATCATACCAGGAACTTGCGCTCCGTTAAAGTTGATTGTTTCTTTTCCTGCAAGTACTATGTCAAATCCTTTGTCTTTTGCATATTCTGCAATTTGCTTCGCTACAAAAAATGGGTCTGTTGGATCTGCATCGATTCTAACCGCATCATTCGCACCAATTGCCAAAGCCTTTCTGATAGTTGGCTCGTCTGCAGCACCTCCTACTGTAATAGTAGTAACTGTTCCTCCGTTTGCTTCAACTAATTCTAATGCTCTTACCAATGCGTACCACTCGTCATAAGGGTTCACAATGTACTGAACTCCATTTTCATCAAACTTCGTATTGCCTTCTGTGAATGCAATTTTGGAAGTAGTATCCGGAGCTTTACTTATACATACTAATAACTTCATTATATGATTATTTAAGATTAATTTTTTCCTGTCCGTAAAAATAGTCATTCTGACCTATCTACGCACAAATTTATAAAAAAAATGTTATGCATGCATAACATTTTTATATTGCTTTCCATTTGTAATTGTAATAATGCTTGATTATTTCGCCTTGAGAAGTGTTTTTGTTTAATTCCTTTATTATATTCGTAGCATGCGAACTATCTTATTGTTATCCTCATTTATAATTATCTCTAATCTTTTTGGTCAAATCAAGAAAAAGATTGATGTTGAATCCTATTATAAATGGAAAAGCATTGCTCAAAAGTCTATTTCTACGAAAGGTAATTATGTAGCGCACCTGCAGAAATCATACAGAGGTAATGATACTTTATATATCCAAAGAAAAAGCAATTGGGACACTCCTATAGCATATGGGCGTGTAAAGAAATTTGATTTGGACTTCAATGAAAGATTTGTAGTTTTTACCGCTGTCAATGACTACGATTCAGTTCGAAAACTAAAGTTAGATGAAGTTCCCAAAAAAGAATGGTTAAAGGATTCTGTTGTAGTGTTTAGTTTTTTAAAAGATACTATTTTTAAGTTTGAGGAGACCGCATCTTATACAATTGCGAAAAATGGAAGCGATTGGTTATTAATAGCCAGAGATGAAGGTTTTGAGTTGAAGAAGGAAGAGCAAAAGAAAAAGAAATGCTTTTTAAATAAAAAGAAAAATGAGTCTATTGATCCTTTAAAGAACAAGGGGAGTGTGCTGACTGTTTTCAATATTGAAAATCAAACAACGAACCATATAGAGGGAGTTACAGAACATGCATTGAGTGATTCTGGAGGGAGTTACGCGTATGTCCATTCGTATACACATAACGACACAATTGATTCGGCACAATTATTTGTTTCATTCAACGGAAGTTTATCAAAAGTATATGAAATTGAAGGCGAAATTGTACAGCCAACATTTAATAGACTAGGAACCAATTTAGCTTTTAAAATAAGTGTTGATACTGGAGATTATAAAAAGCACCAGTTGTACCTTTTCGATTTAGTTAATTCAAAACTGAATTTAGTGGCAGATACAATATCTGATTTCTTCAAGACATACCAATCCGTAGATTTGGAAAGTAAGCCTAGTTTTTCAAAAGATGGAACAAAATTATTTTATCAGCTTGGTATAAAGCCAATTGAGCCTGCAAAAGATAGTTTAACAAAAGATGAGAAGTATAAATTGGATTTATGGAATTGGAATGATGGGAAATTGCAGCCTCAACAATTGCTTAGTGCCAAGAAAGATGCTAAAGGTCTTGTAGATGTTGTGTATCGCATTGACGACCAGAAGAATGTTCAGTTAATCGATAGTGCTTCTCAATCCATAAGTTATCTCAATCACAAAGATAGTGAATACGCACTCATTCGAGATCAGGAGCCGTATCTAAAAGAAATGACTTGGGATTTTTGGTATTATGATTTATATCGAGTGAGTTTGGAATCAGGAAAGAAGGACTTAGTCTACAAAAAGTACCACGGTTGGAGTTCGTATCTTTCACCAAATGGTGATCAGTTTTGTTTCTTTGAACCAGCGGATTCTAATTGGTATTGTAAAAATTTAAAAACCAGTAGTGTAGTTAATTTGACAAAGACACTAGATGGCGATTTTTACAGTCGTTATCACGATGTTGCTCAAAAAATAGGGCCAAATGCTGAATTGGTATGGGTTGAAGGCGAACAACAAGTTATTTTAAAAGATCATTACGATCTATGGTTAGTAAGTTTGGATGGTTCCAAAGCAGAAAGATTGACTAATGGAAAGGAAAAAGGATTTGTCTATTCTTTGCTTAAGTTGGATGAAGAAAATGATTTTGTTATGTTGAATGAGCCTATTTATGTTCAGCACATTAATGACAAAACAAAATCAGAAGGTGTGAGTTTGATAGAAAACAGGGAAGTAAAAAACTTAGTTTCATTTGATGCTAAAATGATCAAAATCACCAAGGCAAAAGAAAGTGAAAATGTGATTTTCCAATTAATGACATTTGAGCAATACCCTGATATCTATTATTCTGATTTAAAATTTGAGAACAAAACAAAATTGACGGAAGCTAACCCACAACAAAAGGAATATAATTGGGGGACTGTTGAAATGGTAAGTTGGATAGATTATAAAGGAGATTCCGTAAGAGGGATGTTGTATAAACCGGAAGACTTTGACCCTGCTAAAAAGTATCCAATGATTGTGTATTTCTATGAGAGATATACAGATAGGTTCCATTATTACTATAGACCAAAAACCACGGCATCTATTATCTATGCTACTGAGTATGTGAGTAATGGTTATTTAGTTTTTATTCCGGATATTGCATATGAAATTGGAAAGCCGGCACAAAGCGCATATAACTCTATTATGAGCGGAACTGATTTTTTAATAAGAAACAATAACTACATCGACTCCACTCGATTGGGATTACAAGGACAAAGTTGGGGAGGATATCAAACTGCTCAATTAGTGACCATGACTACTCGTTTTAAATGTGGAATGGCGGGCGCTCCGGTCAGTAATATGTTTAGTGCGTATGGCGGAATGAGATGGGGAAGTGGATTAAGTAGAACTTTCCAATATGAGACCGGACAAAGTAGGATAGGAGCAACGATTTGGGAGAGTCCGGAATTATATATTGAGAATTCTCCATTGTTTCATTTGCCCAAAGTTGAAACACCTTTACTAATTATGCATAATGATGGAGATGGTGCCGTTCCATGGTATCAAGGAGTTGAGTTATTCAACGGATTAAGAAGATTGGGAAAACCAACTTGGCTGCTGAACTATAATGATGACGAACACAATTTAATGAAAGAAGCCAATAGGCTGGATTTAAGTATTAGAATGAGACAGTTTTTTGATTATTATCTCTTGGGTTCTGAGAAACCAGAATGGATGAAAGAGGGTATACCGGCCATTGTAAAAGGAAAAGAAAATAGATATTAATGAGAGTTATGTTTTCGGTTTTATTGGTGTGCTTTTTAGTTAGTTGCACAAAGGACAAAACGCTTCAGTCTTGTTCGGGTGATTGTATGCCAAATATGGTAAGTTACGAAATTGATATCAAGCCCTTAATCATACAGTCTTGCGCCACCAATAATGGTCCTGGAACTGGGTGTCATGATGCATGGATCTTCGAGTATGAGAACGTACTTTCAAGTGTTCAGTCAGGAGATTTTAGAAGAGTGATTGTAGAAGACAAGTCCATGCCTAAAATTCCAAATAACTTTAATATTGAGCCATTAACTGCGGATGAAATTAAACTTTTCGAATGCTGGATTTGTGATGGTGCTCCAAATAATTAATTTGCTTTTTAATCATTTGTTTTGGACTATTTAAAACATTTTTGGTCACCTTTTTAAAGTATTGACGTCATTAAAATAACAAACTACAGAATTATGAAATTAAAAATATTTACACTAAGCTTGTTAGGGATTTTATTCTCCAACATTAATTTTTCTCAAGGACCAGTTACAGAAATCTGTTTGGTAACGGTGGACACAACTTCAACTTTTAATATTATTGCTTGGGAAAGAGCCTCTCAAACTTCAACACTTGCTATTGATAGTATGCTTATTTATAGAAGGTCTTTAGGCGGGGTGGATTCTTTAATCGCAACTGTTGAGTATGATTCCCTTTCGGAATATCACGACATGACGGCAAATCCAAATTTGAGAGGATATACTTACAAGATAGCCGGTAAAGACGTTGCTGGAGTTGTAGGTCCTTTAAGTTCTCCTGCAAGAACTATTCACTTTGTTATGGTTGAAAACTTAGCAAATGAATTATGGCTTAAATGGACTCCTTATATTGGAAAGCCTATTGATTATTATCAATGTTGGGATAAGTCTTTAGGGTTTGACAGTTTATTAAACTCTACAGCAAATAATGTTGATACCGCATGGAATTTTCAAGGTGCAGTTGCTCAAACCAATTACAGCATGGTAGTGGATGTGTCGTGGACTTCTGGATGTACTACTACAAAAGCTAATCACAATACTACACGATCAAATCAAGCAGGTGGAATATTTGTAGGCGATGGTTCTGCAAGTATCGGTGAGCAGTCCATTCAAGAAGTTTACCTAGCGCCAAACCCAGTTCGAAATTCAACTAGACTAGTATTTAGTTCACTTACTTGGGATCCAATCCATATTTCCATAACTGATATGCAAGGAAGAGTGGTTAAGAATATGTCTCCGGTTAAAGTGTTAGGGCAGTACTCAATGGATTTAGACGTCAGTGATTTATCCAATGGATTGTATAATGTTGTAATCGATAACGGTTCTATCCATACTTATAGATTAATGAAAAATTAGAAATTTCTAAAAAATTATAATGAATGCGAGTATATTTGTTACTTATGAAAATAAGCAACATTGTACTCGCTGTTTTATTTGGTGTAGTTTTCTCTTGTCCAGTTCTAGGTCAAGGAGGGTTTTCCCTTCATGGATCTGTTAGGGTAAAAAACTATACGCAAAAGCAGTACAATGCCAATGCGCAAATATTTGGAATTTCTGCTACACCTCAGGGTGTGCTCTGCTTTTCGAATCAGCGTGGAGTATTGCAATACGATGGACAGGAATGGAGGTTGGATACCCTAAATAATAAAATGGAAAGCTTTTCCACCTTGTCTGTAGGAGAAGATATTTTGGTATGTAATACTTCTGGACTAGGAGTGTTCGAAAAGCAGCCTAATGGAACACTTCTGTTTAAAGATTTAAGTAAGAACTATACTGACAAACGTAACCCTATTTCAAGTATTGTTAAGTACAAAGAGGGATACGTCATAAGTTACCTAAATGTCATTTATCTCCTGAATGATGCTTTTCAAAAAATAGCAGAATATAATGACTCTGAAAATGGAATTGGTGCAGTCTATGTAATAGATGATGTACTTTATTTTAGAGGAAAAGGCAAAGAAGTTATTACGTATAAGGAGGATAAATTCGTCAAACTAAATAAGACCGGGTTCTTTCAAGACAAGAATGTGGTTTCGATATTTAAATTTGAGGAGAACTTGTATGTTTTGACAGAGAATCAAGGTCTTTACTTAATAAAAGATGAAAACACTTTTAGCCTTGTTTTTTCTGATGATAGTTACAGTTTTAAATCCGCTGTTAATATCAATGATAAACTAATTTCCCTGGGGTCCTATGTAGAAGGTCTATTGATACTGGATAAAGACTTCATTCCAAAGTATAAGTTAAATACCGAAAAAGGATTGAATGATGGAACCATCATGTGCCAATTTCTGGATAAGGAACAAAATCTATGGCTGGGTACAGCAAATGGGATCAGTAAATTAGACTTACTGTCTCCTGTTCTTAAATATGAAAACCTGTACGATGAAGCGACAATTGAAGACATAAATGTTTTTGAAAATGACATTTTGTTAGCTACTGGAGGAGGGGCCTACAGAATCAACGCTAAAGGTGATGTTGTCAAAATCAAAGAAGTTCCTGATGAGTGTTTTGGTTTGAAGGAATTGATTATTGAAGGCGATACATCAGTGTTCATTTCAGCACTGTACAATGTTTTTCAAATGAATTCAAAAGGGGTTAAGAATTTAACAGAAGGTGGTCCTTATAATGTTGCACAGTCTCCTTTGAACCCTAATCACATTATTGTTTTGCATTATGACGGCATTCAATTACTCGAGTTTAAAAACGGCAACTTCAAGGAGGTAAAATATATCAAAGGATTTTGTGATGGAGAGCCATTTAATTTTGAGATTGAAAGTGATGGCACTATTTGGATTGGAACTAAACCAAATGATGGAGTTTATCGCATGAATTTGAATGTGTTTTTTGAAAATGAGTTATCCTTCGAAAGATTCTATACCAACCAAGGGCTTCCGCAAGGTCAGACTTATTTGTTCAATTACAACAATAAGATTTATGCAGGGACAGATGTAGGTGTTTATGTTTTTGATGGTCAAAAATTTGCATTGACGAGTGAATTTGGAATAGACTTTAGTAATGAAGACAAAGGTGTGCATCGAATTAATGCTGATGCTGCAGGAAATGTTTGGATGGTTATTTTTAAGGATGCTACCAACACATATGAAATTGGATATTCCTCAAAAGGGGATGACGGAGAAATGCATTGGCATCCAGAGTATTTTTACAGTTACGATGAATACATTGTACACTCTTTATTTCATTTAGACAGTAACATTACTTGGCTAGGTGGACCAGGAGGGTTAATGAGTTTTGATAAGTCTTTAATCAAAGATAAAAAACAACCTTTTGACGCTTTGATTCGAATGATTACCATAGGTGATTCAATTATTTATGGAGGTAATGGGACTTTAGAAGTGGGAGGTGTGTTTAATTATAATCCTAAAAAACTCTTTGAATTTAAATTTACGAGTAATAGTTATTTTGATGAAGAGAAAACTGTTTACAGTTATTTCCTAGAAGGGTATGATTCAGATTGGTCTGAATGGTCGGATAAGACAATGCGTGATTACTCGCTTGGAGAAGGTACTTATATCTTTCGTGTCAAAGCAAAAAATATTTTGGAACTTGCCAACACGGTTGATCTTTCCCGTCAAACCATTGAAGAATATTTATTCCTTTTGGAAAATACTTATATTATAAAATTGATTTACCCTTTTCATAAAAACTTGCGTTCGGAATTGTTCAAAAAACCAAAAGTGTATCTGATTGACCACGGAATCGCTAATTTGCTTACTTTTAAAACTTTTCCAAAAATTATTTCCGGTAATATTTTTGAGACAGCGATATTCAGTGATTTATTAAAGAGAGGCAAGAAGCCGCTGATACATTTTTGGCGAACATCAACAGGCAATGAAATTGATTTTGTTATTGAAAGAAAAGATTTAATTTTTTCAAGTCTGTTTTTTTCAAGCAAAGTGATTTTTTCATGTAGTTTAATTCGTTCATTATTTAATGTTAATAGGGTGTTTAGGTTTGAGTCTTCCTTCTTTTTTAGTTCTGTTTT
>CAJYBK010000168.1 GCA_913064955.1 uncultured Flavobacteriales bacterium | reverse complement strand
AGTGCCAAATCAAACCTCACATTAAACACCACTCGTAATCATAGTCTTTCAGAAGCATATGCCTTTCTTGATGGAATGAGATTTGGTTATAATGCCGTTAATTCGATTGGAATGTCTAGTTCTGAAATTGACCAAGCAATTGGTTATATAGGAACTGACTTTAATAATGTTACCATTTCGGGGTTAAATATGGCCATTGATTTAATCGCGTCCAAAACGGGTTTAACCTCAGTTAAGGATGATTTATAAAATGCATTTCATGAAGTTCAAAACTATTTCATTTTTCTTATTCATCTCTTTTCTTTTGGTACAATGTATAAAGGAACCTGATACGAATGGAACAAATCTAATTGATGATTTCGATAGAAAGGAAATGCTCGAAAACTTGAGTGACAATTTTATTATTCCTGGATATCAAAATTACTTGAATGAAATTAATGATTTAGAAAACAGTGTAAATGTATTTGAACAATCACCAAATTTAACAACCCTCACTCAGGTGGGTGACCAATTTTACCTCGCTGCTTCAGCGTGGCAAAAAATTTCTTTCTTAGAATTTGGCCCTGCAGAAAACATTCAGTTAAGAAGCCAAACTAATGTCTACCCAGTTGACACTGCATTGATCAATTCGAACATTGATTCTGCTAATTATAGTCTTGCCTCAATTATTAATATTCCTGCTAAAGGATGGCAATCAATTGACTACTTATTGTTCCATAATGGCAACAGTAATAATTCGTTGAATTACTTTAATAGTAACACCGCAAGAATACAATACTTAAAAGATGTAATTGTCGATTTAAAAAGTAACGCTGAGTATGTTTTGACTAATTGGCAAAATAGCTATAGGCTAACCTTTATAGACAACAATGCTACAAACGCAAGTGGTAGTGCTGTTAGCGACATGACCAATGCCATTATTTCTCATTACGAAGCATTTATAAGAAAAGGTAAAATTGGCTTACCTGTTGGGGTTTTCAACGGCTTTAGCCAAGCACCTATGCCGTTTCATGTTGAAGGTCTTTATCTAGGCAGTAAACTTGAGTACGCGTCAACGGCAATGCAATACTTCAAAAAATTTATTAATGGTCTGCATTTTAATGGAAATGAAGATGGACTTGGACTACTAGATTATGCTAATTTTGTGGGCGCAGTTGCAGAAAGCGAAAATCTTTCGACAGCCGTGAATAGTCAAATTGATAGAATAATTCTCGCTAACGGATTATGCACCGATACTTGGTCAGAATTTGTGCAACTATCTCCAGCAGTTTCTGAAGAGATTTACATTACTTACCAAAGACTCATTCCTTTGTTAAAAATTGACTTGACATCCGCACTTGGAATAATAATCACCTTTCAGGATAATGACGGAGATTAGTGACTCTTTCTGCTCAAAACATATTATGGAAAAAGGTCAATATTGAACCTCTGATATGGTTTAGAATAGTTTTTGGGTTGTTAATGCTAATTAGCACCATTAGATTTTGGTACAACGGATGGATTGAATCCTTATTCATCACACCTAAATTCTTCTTTACTTTTTATGGGTTTGATTGGGTGAAGCCATTAGACGGTTCAGGCATGTATGCGGTTTTTATTTTAATGATTCTTGCGGCATTATTTATTACCATTGGTCTCTTTTACAGATTTTCAACTATTACTTTTTTCGTATTATTTACATACGTTGAACTTATAGATAAAACCAATTATCTCAATCATTACTATTTTGTCAGTCTAGTTGCTTTATTACTTTGCTTTTTACCTGCTCATCGATACTTTTCTTTAGACGTAAAATTTGGACTATGCCGAAAGCAAACCTATATACCTGCTTGGTGCTTGAATATTGTAAAATTTCAAATAGGATGTGTTTACTTTTTTGCAGGAGTAGCTAAGTTGAATCCACATTGGTTATTTGAAGCGCAGCCACTGAGTAATTGGTTGAAGCATCAAACAGACCTTCCTATGATTGGTGGATTTATGAAGTATGACGCAACCGCTTTTATCTACTCATGGCTAGGATGTATTTTTGACTTAAGTGTTGCCTTTTTTCTACTTTTTAGAAAAACCAGACTAGCAGCTTATCTTGCCATAGTGATTTTTCACATAATAACAGGAATTATGTTTCCAATAGGTGTTTTCCCATTGGTTATGATTGCCCTTACAACGGTATTTTTCTCTCCTTTTTGGTTTGTTCAATTATTTGATAAATTAACAAGAAAGGAATCAAAGCTTTTAAAAGAGGAAGCTACAACATTCAATAAAAGTTTTGCAATATTGATATGGGTGTATGTAGTAATTCAACTTTTGGTGCCCATGCGATACTTACTCTACCCCGGTAAATTGTTTTGGACCGAGCAGGGCTTTAGATTTAGTTGGAGAGTAATGCTGATTGAAAAAGTAGGGAACACTACTTTCTTTATTGAACCTGAAAATGGAAAAGGCCGAAAAATTGTTGAACCTAGTAATTATTTGACCCCACAACAAATCAAACAAATGAGTACACAACCGGATATGATATTGCAATTCGCACATTATCTTCGCGACCAATTTGAAAACCAACGTTTTGAGGAAAACGGAGAAATCTACGAAATGGGAAGTCCGAAAGTTTTTGTTGAAGCTTATGCCAATTTATTCAACAATGGAAGCAAACTTTTAATTGATCCAGAAGCATACCTTTCGGAATTGAAATATAATTTATCTCATCGTTCATGGATAACCGAATATGAATAATAAACTACTTTTAAATATCATTTTTCTTATTTTTACTTGCTATGTCGTAAAGGCACAACAAGGCAAAATAACTGGCTCTGTACGTGACAAATCCTCCAACGAATTGATTCCTTTTTCTAAGGTCTTCATTATTGAAAATAACTGGAACTACATCGTCAATGAAAATGGGACTTTTACAACAGAGAAACTACCTTATGGAATATATAACATTGTAGTTCAAGACCTTTTTCACATTGCAGACACGGTTGAAGTAAATTTAGATCAAGCTAAAAAAAGTATCACCATACAGCTTGAGGAGTTAGCTAACGAATTAGACGTATATACTATAAATCAAAAAAGAGATGGAGTTGGTGCTATTGGAAAGATGCGACCTATTGAAGGTGTAATGATAGCCAAAGGAAAAAAGGCAGAAATAATAAATCTTACAGCACTCAATGCCAACCTTGCCACAAATAATGCAAGACAAATTTATGCGAGAATTCCTGGACTTAATATTTGGGAAAGTGATGGTGCTGGTATTCAACTAGGCATAGGTGGAAGAGGATTGAGTCCTTCTAGAACCGCCAACTACAATACCAGGCAAAATGGTTATGACATTAGTGCTGATGCACTTGGTTATCCTGAGACCTACTATACTCCACCTTCACAAGCCATTGAAAATATTCAGTTTATAAAGGGTGCCAGTTCCCTTCAATTTGGACCACAATTCGGAGGGTTAATCAATTTTCAACTTAAAAAAGGTGCTAAATACAGAAACGTAGGTGGCTCCTATCAAAAAACCTTTGGTTCATTCGGTGTAAATACTACTTACTTTGATGCAGGAGGAACTTCCGGTAGATGGAGATATTTTGGATATTTCAACCATAAAAAAGGAAATGAGTGGCGACCTAATTCAGATTATGAATTATTTGGCGCAGGCTTTAATCTTCAATATTATTTTACGGAAAAATCTGTCATTAACGTAGAACTAACGAAGTCAAATTATCTAGCACATCAGTCAGGAGGTTTAACGGACTTAGAATTTCAAAATACTCCTTTCATTTCTAAAAGAGAACGAAACTGGTTTGCCGTGGACTGGAACTTATGGGCCATTAACTTCGATCACGAATTCACATCTAAAACAAAACTCAATGTAAAACTTTTCGGACTTGATGCCTCAAGAAAATCTTTAGGTTACTTAGGGCAAATAAATAGAATTGACCCAATGGCAGAGCGAAACCTCATTGTGGGTAAATTTCAAAACATTGGATTGGAATCAAGATTGTTAAAACTTTACGACATTAAAGAGCAATCTCAGGCTGTACTTGTTGGATTCAGATTATACAAAGGATACAGCAATAACCAACAAGGATTTGCGAATGACCAATCTTATGCTGATTTCAGATTCATTGAAAGAGATGACCTCAACTATTCCAATTATGAATTCCCAAGTTTAAATGGGGCTTTCTTTATAGAAAACATTTTTCGAATCGGACAAAAAACGAATGTTATTCCTGGAATACGCGCAGAATATATATCTACCAATGCAGATGGAATTTATAACGATGTGATTTTCGATCTCGCTGGAAATGCCATTTTTGATTCTGTCTATACAGAAAGTTTATCAAGAGATAGAAGTTTTGTTATTGCTGGATTAGCCATTACGCACAACATCAAAGGTGACTCCTTAGAAGTATACGCCAACTTCTCTCAAAACTACAGAAGCATAAATTTTACAGACATGCAAATTGTCAACCCTAACCTTAGGATAGATCCAAACTTGCAGGATGAAAAAGGCTTCAATACAGATCTAGGGGTAAAAGGAATTCTTGGCTCTGCAATATATTACGACCTCTCTATCTATGCTTTATACTATAACAATAGAATAGGTACCACAATAGTTAGAGACAGTTTATTATTTAATACTTACCAATATAGAACGAACATCTCCAAATCTTTAGCTTATGGGTTTGAAGGACTAATACAGGTCGATTGGGTAAAAATAGTAAATCCAAAAAAGCAAGACTTTTCATTCACCACCTATGCAAATTATAGTTATACCAATGCTAAATATATAAGTGATGATGAATTATACGATGGTAATTATGTAGAATTAGTGCCTCCAGTCAACTATAAATTAGGACTAGATTTTACAGTTAAGGATTTATCCTTTGGTTATCAATTTTCTTGGATGCATTGGCAGTATAGTGATGCATCTAACTCACTTTCACAAGCCAATGCTGTTAATGGCATTATTCCAACCTATATGGTAATGGATGCATCCATTAAATACAAATATGACTTATTGACTTTCTCTACGGGAGTGAATAATTTACTGAATGAAATCTACTTTACAAGAAGAGCAACTTCTTATCCTGGCCCTGGAATAATAACTGCATCTCCTAGGAGTTTTTACTTGACACTGGGTATTGATTTTTAGATCATTTAACTACGCTGAAATTAACGGAAGTTTCAAATCCATTCTCATCCAATATTTTTAAGACATGGTCTCCTTCTACAGGTTTATATTCCATCTCATGAATACCCATGGTTTCTCCAATATACTGATTATCCAAATGCCAATACAAAGTTGCCTGAGCGTCATTATGTGAAGCTTCAAAAATTGTGTTTCCTTCTGTTTCGTCCAATAAAGTTGGTAAGTAAATGTTACTTTGAGACTTGGGATACATGATAGCCAGAGGTTTACTACTTTCATCAAAAGAACATTCAGATCGATATTTAGGAGTAGACTGATAAGTTGGATTTTTGTATTTATAAAATTTCTCAGCCATTGGCGGAAGCACAAACCAAGGAGTACTAATCATGTTACCAGGAACTTCGCAACTACTATTGACTCTTAAACCATTATTGTCTATATGAATCACCTTGTGGTAAGGACATATTTTTGCCTTATCGCATGAAATGGGGATTAATACAGAATCAACTTCTGGACATATACTCGAAGCCTTAAATCCTGAATGTTGGCAAATAGCGGTAAGTTGCATTTCATCATATGGCTTTTGAAACCATTCTGAATTCGGTAATCTAGCAAATACATCAAATAAAATAGGTGCTGCCGCTTTAATCCCAACTAATCCTGGTCTTCCTTCGCCATCCGCATTACCTACCCATACACCAACCACATACCTGGATGTCACTCCTATGGCCCAAGCATCTCTAAAACCATAAGACGTCCCTGTTTTCCAAGCAATTTTCTGAGAGGCATTAAACTGTTGCCACTGTCCATCTTCTTCTGGTCTTGCTACCAACAACATCGCTTCAAAAGTACTCCAAACTGCTGCTGGCTCAAATGGCTCCCCTTGGACAGTTGGCTTGTCATTCTCATAAAGTTGAAAATTTAGAAACTCATTTTTCCTTCCGGCTTTATAATCATTGAGAGTTTTTCCCATATTACCATAAATGGTGCAGAGGTCCCATAGTGAAGCTTCGGCTCCTCCCAAAATTAAAGAGAGTCCATAATCACTACTAGGTCTGTTTACGGTTGTCATTCCTATGTTATTCAACTTCTGATGAAATCTTTGCACACCATAATCTTTCAACATTTTTACAATAGGTACATTCAAAGACCTGGACAATGCTTTATGAGCAGGCACTACTCCATCATATTTTTGATTATAATTCTTAGGTGCATATCCACTCAAAATCATGGGAACATCTTCTATTAATTGATTAGGCGTAATCTCACCTTCTTCTATCATTGAGGCATAGAGAAATGGTTTTAAAATACTCCCTGTACTTCGAGGAGCTTTAATTACATCTACTTGATTGCCATTCTCATTTTTTGGATCAAAAGTATTTCCAATATAGGAAACCACTTTGCCTGTTTCAATATCTAAAACCAACACAGCAGCATTGTGTATTTGATTCTCAGAAAGTAAATCGCTGTGATATTTAACTACTTTTCCCACTTCCTCTTGCAAAAAGAAGTCTAAGTTTGATTTCACCCATTTTCCTTTTTGCCCTCTTGATATTGCCTTATCAATAACATGAGGGGCAAAGTTAGGAACGTGCGGAGGTGCACCGGGAAGACTTTCACTTTTTGCCAATTCCCATTCAATGTCGTCCAACAAACCTATTTCGTGCAGTCGATTCAACAAGCGATTTCTTTTTTCCAATAGCAGTTCTCTATTCTTATCTAGATGTAAAAGGCTTGGGGCATTTGGCAACACCGCCAACAATGCTGACTCTGCCCAACTTAATTCTTCTGCTTTGCGACCAAAATATCTCCAAGCCGCTGCATCTATTCCCACAACATTACCTCCCATTTGAGCGTAAGAAGCATACATGGCTAAAATTTCGTCTTTTGAATAGGTCCATTCCATTCTAGTAGATTGAAAAACCTCTACTACTTTTTCTGAAATTGTTCTGACCTGTCCTTGCCTAGACAATCTGACTACTTGCATGGTAATCGTACTTCCCCCACTTACCACTTTACCAGCACTAATGTTCTGCTTCATTGCTCTAGCAAACGCACTTGGGCTAAAACCCATGTGGTCATAGAATGTCCGGTCTTCGAACTGTAAAATTGCTTGTTTAAATTTATAAGGAACATCCTTTCTTGGAGGGAACCTCCATTGACCATCATCGGCAATCCTGGCGTTAAGTATATTACCTTGTTGATCTGTAAGTATTGTACAAGTAGGGTCCTTGAAAAATTCTTTAGGCGTGCAAAACAACCAAATTGTAAAAACCACTGCCCATCGTGCAAGAAAATAATACTTCTTGCTCCAACACCAATTTAAAAGTTTCTTAGGACTTGATTTTATGATTTGCCAAATTTTCACTTTACTAAAGTAATATTAATGTATTGAATTCATGACAATACTGAAAGTTGGTAACGATTGAATTATTATTTGCTTTTTTTTTTTTAATAAAAT
>CAJYBK010000167.1 GCA_913064955.1 uncultured Flavobacteriales bacterium | reverse complement strand
ACCTTCAGATATGTGCTTCATCTTTGAAGATTTGTTGACTGGAACATCTTTCGATTTGAAAACTGCAACTTTTTACACATGTAATATTGATTCAGTGGCTACATTCGAAAATAGATTCATTGTTAATGTGAGTTACCCAATACAGCCAGTAGTAACTGACTTGAGTTGTAAAAACGCACAAGATGGATCGATTGTTTTTGAAGCAAATGGTGTTGGACCTTACGATGTTATCTGGACAGATGCTTTAGGTAATATCTTAAGACAAGTTAATACTACTACTAATGATACCTTACAAGGATTGGCTGCTGGAGATTACACAGTAAATGTAATTGACAATGGCGCTAGTCAATGTAACAATGGTTCGAAAACAGTAACAGTAAGTGAGCCTGTTAATGGACTGAATGTTTCAGGATTAGCACACAATCAAAACTGTGATGGCTCAAATGGATACATCAACATCAATGTAGGTGGAGGTCAAGCACCATATACTTATGTATGGAGTAACGGGGTGACTGTTCAAGATAACAACAGTGTGGCTCCTGGTACTTACCAAGTGGAAGTAACAGATGCTAATGGTTGTCAAAATGTTCAGAGTTATGTAGTAGCGCCAACAGTTGGTGTAACAGCGTCATTCACGTTACCTTCAGATACGATTGTAAGTAGCAATGGAGAAACAGTTAATCCAATAAACACTTCTAGTGCTAACCATTATGTTTGGTACTGGGGAGATGGAAATGTTTCTGTTGATGCTCAACCTGAGTATACTTATATGCAAGATGGTAACTATGACATTACATTGGTAGCAAGTACTAATGGATGTACAGATACTGTAGTTCAATCTGTAACAGTAACCGGTACTATTGGATACGAAGAGGTAGCTTCTGAAAATGGAGTAAGTACTTATTTCGCAGACAATAAAATCTGGATTACTTTCGAAGAATCACCAGCAAGTAATGTAGCGATCAATGTTTATGACGCACAAGGTAAGTTGGTAATTGTAGAACAAGGTCAAGCAGGAAACACAAGATTTGTACTTCCTATAGGAGACTTAAGCAATGGTAATTACATTGTAACAATCGAGTCAAATACTTTGAACTTGAGACAGAAAGTGAATGTGGTTAGATAAGAATAACTTCAAATAATTTTTAAAAGGCTGCTTCAATTCGAAGCAGCCTTTTATTTTTGTAATAAATTAAAGAATAACAGCATGCCAATTAGAATTAGAAAAGACAAAAATACTTCCAACTCTAGTCAGAAACATATACCAAGAAGTAACTCCGGAAGTGGCGGAGGTGGATCTGGTATCGGTGGCAATATCATCGGTGCTTTACTTCCAACATTAATTGGTCTTTTCAGAAAGAATCCTAAAGTTGGAATCATCGTTTTGGTGATTGGAGTTATATTGTTTTTTGTTGTAGGAAGAGGCGGTTGCTCAGGAGGTGACTACCAGTCTGGTGAACCAGTGTCCGAAAATTTTGAAGGTGATTTGTTTATGGATGAGAAAGTCTATGACAAAGCAGAAGTATTTGCTCCTTTGGCAGACAATGCTAAAAATCCAATGCCAGATAATGTTTCTTTGTTGGCATATTGTCCAACAAGAAAAAATCAAGGAAGTCAAGGCTCATGTGTTGGTTGGGCTAGTGCTTACGGTGCGAGAACAATTCTTTATTCTAAGCAAACTGGCGAAAATCCTAATGACGTTAAGTTTAGTCCTTCTTATTTGTATAATCAAATAGCCTTAAAGGGTTGTCAAGGTTCATACTTGCAAAATGCAATGGAGGTCATGAAGAAAGGTGGTGTAGCACCATACTCCAAATTTGCGTATACAGAGAAGTCTTGTTCCAAACAGCCATCAAGTGATGTGAAAAAACTTGCCGCTAATTATAAAACAAAAGGATTTAATAGACTTTCTAAAGGAGGCAATAACTACAAAACTGATTTATTAGCAATCAAACAAAACTTAGCGCAAGGAGCTCCTGTTGTAATAGGAATGATGGTAGGAGGTACTTTCATGAATAAGATGATGGGTAAGTCATTTTGGAAGCCATCCAAAAAGGATTATGACATGTCTGGATTCGGAGGTCATGCCATGTGTGTGATAGGTTATGATGACTTCAAAGAAGGTGGTGCTTTCCAAATTATGAACAGTTGGGGTGAAGATTGGGGTAAGAAAGGAATTTTTTGGATCAGATACAATGACTTTGAATATTTTACTCGTGAGGCTTATGGTTTATATCCTATGGGAGATGCAGCTAAGTTTGATACTAAGAAGATGAGTGCAGACATTGGATTGATTTACAATAAGAATGGACAAAACATTGATTTAACGTATCAAGGTGGAATAACGTTCAAAACGAACAAGCCAATTAAAGTAGGAACTGATTTCAAAGTGGAAGTAACCAATGATGTAGAGTGTTATATTTATGTATTTGGAGAAGAAACGGATGGAAGTAATTATGTACTGTTCCCATACACAGCAAAGCATTCTCCTTATTGTGGAATTACCGGTACTAGAGTTTTTCCAAATGATCATTCATTATATGCAGATGACAAAGGCTCAACGGATAGAATAGCAGTGGTAGTTACCAAGCAACCGATGGACTATAACAAATTAAGCAAAGCAATCTCAAATGCTTCTGGTTATAACTATGAGCAAAAGGTGAAAAATGCTTTAGAAGGAGAATTGGTGACTAATGTTGATTTTAAAGGAGGTAAAACATTTTCTTTTCAATGTAATACGGGAACAAAAAATGCAGTTGCGGCTATCTTAGAATTTGATAAGAATTGAATAATCAAGAAATAAAAGACAGCGGCTTTAGTGATAAAGCAGAGAATCAAGGCAATAGAGTCTTGAAGAAAGACGGGTCCTCTAATATTCAAAAATTAGGACTAAGTTTTTTCGATCGTTTTGATTTATATCATTCTCTAGTGTCCATGAAGTCTTGGCAGTTTTTTGCTACTATTCTTTTTGTTTATTTGATGATCAACTTAATATTTGCCACAGGTTTTGTGCTAGTAGGGATTGACAAGTTGTATGATTCCAATGTGGTGAAGGTCGAATCAGATTTTCTTAGAGCATTCTTTTTCAGTACACAAACTTTGACTACTCTAGGTTACGGTCAAATGAGTCCAACTGGAATTGGAGCGAACGTAATTGCTTCTATTGAAGCATTTATTGGATTGTTGATGTTTGCGTTGCTTACAGGTTTGTTATACGGGAGGTTCTCTAGACCTAAAGCCAAGTTGATGTTTAGTACGAATGCTTTGATTTCTCCTTATTTAGAAAATTCTAAAGGATTGATGGTCAGATTGGCCAATCCTAAAAATTCCAACTTGATAAATGTCAATGCTTCATTTTTGTTTTCCTATATCGTTATCGACAAAGGGGAGAAAATCAGAAAATACTTTAATTTAGACCTAGAAATTAAAGAGATTAAGATAATGGCTGCTTCTTGGACACTAGTTCATCCACTAGATGAAAATAGTCCCTTAAAAACCTTTACAAGAGAATCTTTAAGAGAATCCAATGCAGAATTGATTGTTCAAATTGAAGGTTATGACGAAACTTACAATCAACAGGTAAGTACTAGAACTTCTTATACTTGTGATGAAGTTGTCTTTGATGCTAAATTCGTGAGAATACTTAAACACAGTGAAGACGGACAAGTTGGTGTAGACTTAGGACGTTTATCAGAGTTTACAACTGTCTAATTGTTGGGAGTGTTACCCGTATCCGGAGCATTATACTTTGTTTTGAACTTCTTACCAGTTCTAGCATCCACATCGGGTACGTAAATCCATTTTCCATTTTGAAGCACATACGCATCAAAACTTAGGTCCGGAACATACCAGTCTTTCATCCCTTCTAAATTAGGAGAAGTAGGAGAGAGGTGGTCAAAAATAATCATATTGGTTTTCTTAGTCTCTTGATACTTCAAGGACATCACTGACTGCTTATTGTATTGAAAAATAACTCTACGTTTGTTCTTATCATCTTCAGATCTAAAAATCGCCTGACCAAATTTTACTTTGTCAGTTCTATTGAATTGCATCGTTTCAATGATCTTTTTGTTGCTCATCATGTTATTGCCGTCCCAACCTAATAAAGTATATACGGTTCCTCCCATTCGCTCTACAGGTATTATTTTATAGTACAAACATCCATACCAAGTTTTTTCAGTTTTGGCCTCATATTCCACTTGGTAACTTGCATTTTCAGACTTGTCAAATAATTCAATGATTACAAATTTATTTTGCTTGGGATCTTTCTTCATGATAAGACAGTGGTACTTCTGCTCTTCATGTTCTCCGTATTCTAAATTCCAATTAAAAAGTCTAAACTTACCATCAGGAGACTTAATGGTCCCCATCATCATACCTAAGGAATCAAAAGGGTACACAAAAGCACCATCATAGGCAAGGGCTTTTCTCAATAACTCTTCAAATTCATTATTGGGTTTTATTTGAGCTGCACGCTCAGTATTTAGTCTAACCTCTTTGAGTTTTTTAATCAATTGAGTCTCCAATTTCTGCAACGCATCTAAGTCACTAGATGACTGTGCCTGAATGCCACTTATCAATCCAATAATTAATATGATACTTAAAATTCTCTTCATTTTCTAAATCCTTCTTTCTCTTTACATACAAAACTTACGCCACAAAAAAACCACTTGGTTGTTCCAAGTGGTTTAATAACGTAATAATATTAATTCAGTTACAAGAATTAGTCTGCAATGTGCAAACTATCCTTCTTAGCCAATAGTTCTTCTTCTGTTTCAACCCAATCTTCATCATCTACACAGCAGTCTACAGGACAAACGGCAGCACATTGCGGTTCTTCGTGGAATCCTTTGCATTCAGTACATTTATCTGTTGCGATGTAATAGACATCCATATCGTATGGCTCCAATTCTTGATCAGCATCCACTGTCTCTTTTGAATTCAAACCTGTATATTTTCCTTTTAAAGAAGTCCCGTCACTGTATTTCCACATTGCCCCTCCTTCATAAATAGCATTATTTGGACATTCTGGCTCGCATGCTCCGCAATTGATACATTCGTCCGTAATTTTAATTGCCATAGTATTATTCTTTATAATTTTGAACTGCAAATTTATAACATAAAAAGCAGAATGCATATCCAAAAGAAAATAAAAGTACTTGTAAAATTAGGGGCTGTGATGAAGTCCATTGGTGAGAAAGCCTCATGGGGAGGATTTGATAGTGGTATTACGCAAGACGAATATGAGTTATTGGATTTATGGACTTCCAAAGCTAAAATATATAATGGTTGGTTTGAAGAGAAAGAAGTAAGACGTGCTTTTGCCTCTTGGGGTGAAGCGCTTACTGCAAAAAACTTAACCAAATGGATTGGTAATTATTGCATTCCTGGAGTTAAAGAGCCTAAAACAATTGCTATCATCATGGCTGGAAATATTCCTATGGTGGGACTACATGATTTAATTTGTACTTACCTCACAGGAAACAAAGCTTTGATTAAATTATCTTCCGATGATGATAAATTAATTCCTGCTTTATTACAAGTTTGGAGTTGTTTTGATCCGGATGTAATTACCAATGTCAAAATCGCAGTTGCGAAGATGGAAAATTTTGATGCTGTTATTGCCACAGGTAGTAATAACTCCGCAAGACATTTTGAAGAGTATTTTGGTAAATACCCTAATATTATTCGAAAAAATAGAACGTCTGTTGCTGTAATAGATGGGACAGAGTCTGATGAGGAGATGAAAGCGTTGGCGGACGATATCTTTGCTTATTACGGATTAGGTTGTAGAAATGTCACTAAGTTGTATTTGCCTAAAGGATACGATCTGGATAAAGTGTTCGGTGGCTTGTTTCATTATAAGAATGTAACAGACAACAAGAAGTACGGAAACAATTATGATTACCACCAAGCGGTGTTTCTTCTGGAGCAATATGACATTTTAGAAAATGGATTTATTTTGTTGAAGCAGGATGCAGGATTGACAAGTCCAATCGGAACATTGTTTTATGATAGTTACGAAGACAAGACAGATTTGTACCAAAAATTAGCAGAACGTGAACATGAAATCCAATGCATAGTTGCTAAGGATAAAATTCCATTTGGCCAATCTCAAAATCCTAATTTATGGGATTATGCAGATGGAGTCGATACCTTAGATTTTCTATTAAATTTAAAATAGAATAACCTTACTTTTATATCTTTAGCTAAATTAAAAAAACAACTATCATGAAATTATTATTCAGTATATGTATCTCGTTCCTTCTTTTTTCTTGTGGAACCAGTTCTGAAGAATCTAGCGAAAAGACTATAAAATCTAAATACTACCTCAGTATGACTGGAAGTGGAGAAACTATTGAATCAAACAATTGTAATTATTCTGGTAACAGTCAAAATATGCATTTTGAAATAGATGGTAAAGGTGAAATGTATGTTTATGAATTATACACCTTAATGGACGAGGCGGAATTATCTTCTATAGAAGGTCAAAACTTTCCTGCCAAAGTTGTTTGGAATCTTGCAGAGTTTGAAGGAGAAGTAAAAGTTGATAAACTGATTGAGGAAAAGGGAGATTCTGATTTTGGTTCTGAGATTACAATGACCGGTCATTTTTCTGGAGATAAGGATACAGAAATAGATTTCTCGGTGAACATCTTCAAAATGAATTAGACTTTAGTCTGGATCTACACTTATTTTTTGATGTAATTATCGGGATTGTATATTCTGAAAAAGTAATTTCCATCGTCAAGCAGTTGATGTACAGCAATGTATTTTTTATTTTTATATTCGTACAGAATTGAAGTGAATTCTATGTGATCAACGGTGATTAATTCGCTTTCCAAAATTGTCCATCCACCTGCTCTTTCGTTGTCCATTTGCATTTTAGCAAAACCCTTTTTCAAGGCATCATGATCATCTTTTGGTTCGGTAATCGTGATGAATAAGCCATTTTGAAAGGAAAGATTTTGTTGTGCTCCTTTTTCAAATTCCTTTATCAATTTTTGATGCTCGTTTTGTTGACCTAAGACAACTACATGCATTAGAATAAGTATGAATAGACCAGTAATTTTATACATATGCTTAGTGTAGTTATAAAGGTTTTTGCGCACATAAAATTAGTGCATTTTTAATTAAATGAGAAAATTTATAATTTTGTAATTAACTAATAAATGGCAATCATGATCAAATACCTAACCATTATCTTATTATTCATTGGAGTAGTTTCTTGTGGAGAAAGTGAAGACACAGCGACTATTCAGCATGAAAAATACTACATAGAGTTTGTTGATAGTGGAAAAATTTTGGACGATAAGAAATGTAGTTATGGTGGCGGACACAATGAAATTACCTTCAGTATAGGTAAGAAAGCCAAAATTAGCGTACTAGATCTATACACAGAATTAAAAGAAAATGAAGTTTCCTCTCGTGTAGGACATTCTTACCCAGCAGTTGTGACTTATGACGATCAGACTTTGGAAGGTGAACTTAGAATAGATAACGTGGAGAAAGAGCCAGAAGATAAATATGGACAAAAACACCTTGTTTCTGGTATAATTACTGACAAAGACGGAAAGGAAATAAAGTTTGCGGTTAGTCTGTACAATCTG
>CAJYBK010000166.1 GCA_913064955.1 uncultured Flavobacteriales bacterium | reverse complement strand
TGTAAACCACATGCTATCGTCTTGCAAATCACGACTTTCATAAATCAGATCCTTTACAACCCTTGCTTCGCCTCCTTTGCACCACATTTCATTGCTTTGTCCTGCCAGCCTCAGTGTTTCCGCCTTGGCTGCATCTTTACCTCTAAGGTTTTTTACTTTACGCAATGTGCTTTTTTGAGCTTCTTCTGCAGAAGAATGGAAAGGTGGGTTGCAAATAGTTAAATCTATACAAGCATCTCTTTTGAGAATACCGTGAAACACATCTTTAGATTTAATCTGCAGTCTAAATTCTATAAAATTTCTTTTGGTGTAATAATTAGCATTTTTCTTTGCCGCTGCCATTGATATAGCGTCAATTTCTGACCCTATAAATCCCCAACCATATTCGCTATTTCCAATAATTGGGTAGACACAGTTAGCGCCAACTCCAATATCTAATACTTTTATCTTATTGGTAGTAGGAATTCTTCCTTTATTGTCTGCAGCCAATAGATCTGCCACATGGTGTATGTAATCTGCACGACCTGGAATAGGTGGACATAAATATCCTTCAGGAATTTCCCAGTTAGATGCCCCGTAGTAATGCATTAGTAAAGACTTATTCAACTCTTGAACCGCTTTTACATCAAAGAAGTCAATTGTTTCTGTGTTGTACTGATTGACATGAACAAATGAAGCCAATGCTGGATTGGTTTTGATTAATTCTTTAAAATCGTAACGAGTATTGTGCTTGTTTCTTTTGTGAAGCGAAGCCTTGATTTCTGGAGTTTCTTTTTTAGCTGTAGACATACAACTGCGAAATTAGACGATTTATTTTAATTCGACAGCAAGAATTAGCCTAAATAATGGTCTTTAGTCGTAAGTATGTAATTCTTTTTTTAGGAGTTGATGGATTTGATTTACATCGGTTTGAACAGTTTTATCGTCCCATTTAATATCTACTCCTAAGTAAGGTGTGAAAATGTAGTCAAAACTATATTTTTCCGAATAATAGGAAGGTTCTGCTTTATACTGCTCATCCAATTGGTCTAATTTATTATAATATTCCAACTCTTCTTCTTCAGACTTGAAGTCTAACATTGATTTAGGACCACCTTTTCCTGGTCTTCTTTTGATGTTCATTTTATCCGCTAAATCTTCCGATTGCTGAAAAATGTTATTGTTGTGTTTTTGATTTTTAGTTACCTCTTTCTGAGAAAGTAATGGCATCCCTTCATACAGAATAAATGATACTTTAGAAATTTTTAAAGTATCTGAAAGTGTTTTGGCGTGTGTGTTAGCATGGTAAATTCTTTCTTCATCTGGAGACTCATTTTTAAATACACCTAACACTTCAAACTTGTAATTGATATGAATATCAGGTCCATTAATTTCCATTTTCCAATTTGTGGGAAGTTGTTTTTCAATACTTCGAAGTATTTGATCATCATCTATAGTGATTTGTCCAAATAAGCAAATGTTGAAAAACAACGCTATTGATATACTAATAATTTTATTCATGTGTTTTATGAGACTCAGAAACCATACCATTTATTTCAGACAGTTCTTCTTCGGTTAATTCTCTCCAACTACCCACTGGCATGTCTAGTTTTACATTCATTATTCTAACTCTTCTTAATCTTTTGACATCATAGAGTAGGTGATCACACATTCTTCTAATTTGTCTATTCAGTCCTTGTGTCAATATGATTCTAAAAGTGAATTTATCAATCTTCTCTACGAAACATTCTCTGGTTACGGTGTCCAAAATAGGTACGCCAGCGCTCATTTTCTGAATAAAGTCATCCGTAATTGGTCGACCTACAGTAACGATGTATTCCTTTTCATGGTGATTTCTGGCTCTCAGTATTTTATTGACAATGTCGCCATCGTTGGTTAAAAATATTAAACCTTCGCTAGGCTTATCTAGCCTTCCAATTGGAAATATTCTTTTAGGATGTTTGATGTAGTCTATGATATTGTTTTTCTCCACTTTTACATCTGTAGTACAAACAATTCCAACAGGTTTATTAAAGGCGATGTATACAAACTCTTCCTTTGGCTTAGAAATTAGTTTACCGTCTACATGCACTTCATCACCTTCAGCTATTTTAGTGCCCATTTCTGGTACTTCACCGTTAATAGTCACTCTTCCTTCCTCAATCAGTTTGTCTGCTGCTCTTCTTGAGCAATATCCAGCTTCACTTAAGAATTTGTTTATTCTAGTTAAATTCTTTGTCTCCAATTATTCTGTTTTTATCTGAATTTTAAAACCTCCTGTTGTTAGCCCATCTGCGCCTGCCACGCCAATTACAATTCTATAAGGGTTGTTGATGGCATTGACATATACGGTTCTCGTATGGTCTTGCGTTTTTCCTTTTTTAGGATAATCCCATTTGTGATCCGCTTCGCAAGTTACACAGGAATTTACATCAGGAGGGTAAACAGATTTAGTAGTTCCATCTTGGTAGGCATATAAACTCATGTTAGCGTTCTTATTATCCGGAATTAGGGTAATGTACATTTTTGAATACTTAGGAATCTCAGTGACATAAAAAACATGATTTCCGGTAAACTTGCTATTTTGTGTTGCTGGGAAACAGGCTACTGAACTATTCGCAGCAAAACTTAGGTCTTGAATAACACAACCATCTTTCAGATTTCCTGCATAGGCAACTGTTTTTCCTTTTTCAATTGGTGCGCTGTATATTTTTAGCGCTTCTTGCTTATTCGTATTTGCAATTTTGGATTTCAAATCTATTTTTAATTCGTAATCTCCAGTACTTAGTCCATCAGCACCAGCTACACCAATGAAAATGTTGTAGCCATTCTTAATGGAGTTGAAAAAGATAGATCTAGTATGATCTTGAGTTTGTCCTTTTTTCGGGTAATCCCATTTGTGTTGTGCTTCGCAGGATACGCAAGAATTTAAATTAGGTGGAGTAGAGAAGTTAGTCGTTCCCACTTGGTACCCATAAATACTCATGTTTGCTTTTTTGTCTTTCGGAATCACGGTAACAGTTACTTCAGAATAAGGAGGTATTTCAAAATAATGTAGTACATGCTTTCCGGTGAATTTCTTATTTTGAGTACCTGGAAAACAAGCAACAGAACTGTTTGAAGCCCATTTCAAGTCGCTAATGATTTCGCCATTTTTTAGATTAGCCGAAACTATTGTAGTTTCATTGGGCTTTGCATCAATTTTAGTGACATTAGAAGGAGCTTGCGCAAAACTGCCAATTACGCTCGTAAATACTAAAAGACTTACTATGATTTGTTTAGTGTAATTCATTTCGAAAAGGTTTAGTTTCAACAAATATAAAAGATTACCACTATTTATTAAAATAGCATTGACCAACATCCGTTATTCTAGTTTATGTTGATTGTATCCAAGTTTAATTGCATAAAGACAACATCTAGCCATTTATTAAATTTATAGCCTACCTCATTGAGTCTTCCCACCTCTTTAAATCCTAATTTCTTATGAAATGCACAACTTCCTTCGTTACTTGCATCCACTACTGCTAACATTCTATGGAAGTTTTGTTTTACAGCAATGGGAATTAATTTATCCATTAATAATTGCCCAACACCGTTGCCTTGCGCTTTTTTAGCAATATATACTGAGTGCTCCACTGTGTGTTTGTAGCCTTCTCTAGGTCTGAAATAACCAAAAGTAGCGTATCCCAAAATGATTTGATCCAATTCAGCTACTAGTAAAGGGAAGCCTAAGTTAATTTTCTCCTGATACCAAACACCAATGTCAGTAAGTGACTTTTCATCATAATCATAGACGGAGGTGCCGAACTTGATTTCTTCATTGAGAATTGAAAGGATAGCAATAAGATCACTTTCTTGAGCAGGTCTAATGGATATATTGTCCATGAAAGAAAATTAATTCTTTTTAGTCCAAGAAAACCTAAAATCACAAGTTTTATACTCATCATCAAGTCTGATGTATACGTCTGTAAGTTTAGTGTTGACCCATAATGTCAACTTATCATTCTGATTATTCTGTAACGCATATTTTTGTATCATTTGATAATCATCATTCATGTTCGCTTTATGCGGTGTTGTTCTTTTGTTCAGCTTAATCATTTTGTATGATTGACCATCGAAAGTTTCGAATAAGAATGGTTTTGATAATTCACCTACTTTCAAAGGGTCTAATTGCTGAAAAGTAAGCGGATCTAACTCAGCCATGTCTAAGAATGATGTGCCAGAGTTTTGGTTGTAAACTATTCCTTTTGTTGCTTTTGTAACGTCATCATCACTAAACAAATCAACGGCAGAATCCCATGTTAAGTTTCCTGTTTCAATTTGTTTTCTAATACTATCTAATCTATTTCTACAAACGTCTAATTGCTCAAAACTAGCCTTCAAACAGAGTAGTATATGTCTACCATAGAATTGTTCACCTCTTCTTTTTTCAATCTTCAAAATGTGGAATCCGTATTGACTTTCAAAAATAGGGGAAACTTCATTTAAGGGAGTATTATAAGCCATTTCCTCAAATTCAGGAACAAATTGACCTCTTCCAACCCATCCAAAATTACCACCCTTTTCTGCAGAACCTTTATCGCATGATTTGAACTTTGCAGCAGCTTCAAAAGATAAGTTGCCAGAAACAATGTTTTCCCTCAATTCCATCAATTCTTCTTTAACCAAAGCCTTTTCTGCATCAGTAATGATTGGATTTAGTATAATCTGAGCAACTTCTACTTTACTTCCTACTAATGGGATGCTATCCTCTGGGAATGACTTGTAGAAGGCTTTTACTTCTTTTGGTGATACAGTTACATCTGCAGTAATCGAAGATTGTATTTGTTGCGTTTTCATTCTATTTTCAATTTGAATAAAAAACTCATCTTTAATTTCAGCAATTGATTTTCCGTAAAACTTTACTAAATCTTCTTTACCATTAGGCATTTGGCTCGCAAAATATTCAATTCTTTGATTTAGTTCTTGATTAACTTGCTCTTCAGGGATTTCAATACTATCAATTTCCGCTTGGTGTAATAAGAGTTTATCAAGCATTAATTCTTCTAAAATCATACAATCTAATCCTTCACCTTTTTCACCTTGTTGATAAGCTTGTAATTTTTGCTCTTCAACTTCAGAAAGTAGGATAGGGTGGTCACCAACAACAGCGATTACCCTGTCTATTACTTTATTTTGTGCAAAGGAGATGATACTTAAAAGCATCATCGCCAGCAATGCAGTTGATTTGATTAAAGTCATTTATAAATATTTATTATTTGCGCCTTTTGAGCGTCATTGTATAATTCTGTTTTTAACTTCTTGCGAAGTTCATTCATTCTAATATTAAGCAAAATACCTTTGATTCTATCTTTCTCAAATTCCAAAGGAGAGACATCATCTTGTAATCTTGAATCAATAATATTGAGAAAATAAACTTTTCCTTCTTCCTCAAACGTAATACTTTTCTTGTTTCGTATAAAACTTGCCTTGTTAATATCTGTTAAAGGTATTTCTTTTAACACATCATCGAAGAAAATCCAGTTGGTCGTATCGTTATAAAACTTAACTCCATAAAGGTTGGCATGGGATTGAAGATTAATCCAATCATCTTCTGTTTTTAATTTATACCAACCTTTCACTTTGTCTAATTCCGGTGTAATGTCGGTGTATTTAGCGTAAACAACTTTAACAATGTAATCTCTAAGTGCAAAATCTTTTAAATTGTTGTTGTAGAACTCTTCTATTTCTGCCATAGGAACAATAGTATCCAATCTATCTTGAATGTAAAACTGCTCATAAGTGAAAATCAATAAGGAGCGTTTGTATTTTTCTAATTGATAATCTACATCCTTTGATTCATCCGGCAGGACTTCAAGCGCTTTTTGATAGACCACCTGCTCTTGTACCCATTGATCAATATAGTTCTTAACGAAAGTTAAGCTGTCCTCAGAGGAAATGTCATCCGGCATGCTATGCAGGACTTCGCTTCTGTAGAGTTCAACTTTGTTAACTTTTGCTAAAACAATTTTTTTAGACTCTTCAGTTTCTTCACTACAACTAGTCATTAAAACTAGGAATAGAGCAAAACTTAATATGTATATAGATTTTACCAATTATTTAAAACTTGGTTTGGTCTTGATGCTATACAACACCTCATTATTCACTTTAACAGGATACTTTGCTTTCAATTCATCTACCCATTGCTTTTCAAGATATTCTTGGTAAGCTGCGGTAAATGCTCCTCTAGCTTCTTTTAATTCTTTAGGACCAGCAGGAAGAACTTTATCGATAGCAATTAACACATATTTACCTTCTTGTAATACAGGTTTATTAACACCTTGAGACCAAGTTTTAGCCTTTAAGTATTCATTTTGAGATACTTCATATCTACCGCTTTCAAAGTTAATGTTCAATTGAGAGTCATTGTTTAACAAATTAATGATACTATCATTTCTCAATTTACCAGACTTCACATATTTGTACGCCTTTTTAATGATCTTCTTATTCGTAGATGTGAAAATTCTAGCATCTGCTCTTTCTTCCCACAAGTGGTCTTGTTTGTTGGCTTCATAGAAGTTTTTCAACCCGGTAGTATCCTTAATAGCGTATGACCATACTTTCTGATCATTAATTTCAAATAGTAAAATACCGTCTCTGTACTCTTGTAATAAAGATTTGTACTGAGGATATTTAATTGCTAATTGTGTTTTTTCGAAATTGATCAATTTGGAATTTACAAATCTAGTATAATGATTGTCAAGGTAAGTTTGTTTGTCTTGACCTTTTGTAAATCGCTGTGTATCTTCCAGGAATTGCGCAAAATCTTCTTGTGTAAAACTTTGACCTGCAAACGAAAATAATTCAGCAGTCATACCTTTAGCTTTGCTAGCAGACCATTCATTTGATTCAATTGTATTGTCCACTTTAGCATAAAGTTTAGCTAAGTTTTTAGGAGACTCCATAAAAGCATATTCCTTTTTTAACTTGTTAACGAAGCTAGATTTAGTTTTTTGAGTTCTAGGAGCATCTTTCTGGATTTTGTTTTTCAACTCATTTCTAATTGAGGCGATATCATCTACTGGCTGAAAATCTATCCTTTTCAAGATATGCCAACCTGCAGGTGTTAAAACTGGCTCCGAAATCGCATCATCTTCTTTTAACGCAAATGCGGCATCTTCAAATTCTTGAAAGTATCTTCCAGCAACTACCCAGTCCAATTCACCATTTTTACGTACTGAGTTTCTGTCATCAGAATAATCTCTAACTAGTGAACCATAATCTTCACCTGCTTTTGCTTTGGCATAGATTTCATCAATTTTTTTCTTAGCATTTGTTTTGTCCTCTTCAGTAGCATCCTTTTTAATTCTCACCATTACGTGTGCTACTTTTACTTTTCCACGACTTTTTCTTGTCTCTACTGGTTTTACAATGTGGTATCCAAATTGCGTTCTAAATGGCATTGAGATATCTCCAATACTAGTTTTGTAGGCAGCGTCTTCAAATTTGTAGACCATTCTAAAGGCAGAAAAGAATCCTAAGTCACCTTTGTTGTTGACAGCAGATTCATCTTCAGAATATTTTACAGCGGCTTCATCAAACGATATTTTTCCTGTAAGAATATCGTTTCTGATGGATATTAATTTATTGTATGAAACAACCGTGTCTTTTG
>CAJYBK010000165.1 GCA_913064955.1 uncultured Flavobacteriales bacterium | reverse complement strand
TCAATAAGATATTTCGTAATTCTAGAAACTTTTGACCATCTACTAAAATTACGAAATGCTGCAGTTATAATCCCATTTAATGGTTTATCCTTAATTAGAATCGCCTTGTTGTCGGAAGACTCTAATAAGGTATAGAGAAGAGAACCTATAATACTTTTTATAAATCTTGGTCTAAAAAACTTTCCAGGCGTAACATTATTCAGCCTCTTAGACCGCATATAGTCTGGAACCTGAGAATCAATTTCTACTAAATATTTACCTGCCCATTCCTTTTCTTCAGGCGATATAGGTTTTGTAGAGCTTACTATTTCTTCGTATAGCTGACCAACAATGACATCTTCTGATTTAATTGTTTTTGACATTATATGCCGCCCAGAAAGCCTAGAGCCTGCCAACCCCCAATATGAAGCCGAAATTCTCGTAGCTGCTTCGCAAAAATTGTAAGAAAGAGATGTTGAAACTTGATCACCAATGATCAAACCTATATTTTCATTCTCCATTACATGCTGTGTAAATTCATTTACACATGAAGCAACCATATTCCAATCAGTTTCATATAGTTTCTTTTTCTGCCCTAACATCTCAACACGTAAATAATCACTCATAATTGGCATGCAATTAACTGCGTCACGTCGAAGATCTGCATTATTAACATAATCTGTTAAGTAATAAACATTTGCATTAGCGTATTCAGCTCTTTTCAAAAATGATTGATATTCACCAGCCCTTGACTCGAGAACAATAACGCAAGGTATGTTTTCTTTGATTAACTTTTGAGAAAAATGAGCCGCAAACTTTGTCCAATATATATCGCCAAGAGCTAAAATCATTACACTTTTATTCATAATTATTTAACCGCGATAACTGTGATAAATTCTGATCTATCTTGAAATATAGCTTGTGCTATTTCAACAATAAATGAGTACGCTAAAAAACGTACAAAAGAAAACACATCCATCTTATTTGTATTATTTTCAGAAGATGACGATAGCATTCGATTTCTCTCACTTTTCATACTCATATAAACACTTGATAAAGGATGCCTACGATTTTCCATTTTATTAAATCCACTATTTAATAAAACTCTATGAACACTATCAAAATTAAACAAAACAATATGCCTAGGAGGCTCAAGCCCTCTCCAATACTTCCCAAACAAGCTCAGCCCAAGACTACGGCAATTTGGCGTTTCCAACCATAGACGTCCTCCAGGCTTAAGCAAGCGGTAACATTCTTGAATCAATTTATCTTGCTCATAAACGTGTTCAATAACATGTGATAAAGTTATCAAATCATATTTATCACTTTCTTCTTCAATTAGGTCAGAGATACCTCCTTGCACGACATCTAGATTTAATTTTTTTGCAGTAGATACTGCATTTTCATCAAGATCAAATCCCTTAGCTTGCCAACCAAAACTCTGCGACAGAGACATAAACTCCCCATTACCACACCCAAAATCAAGAACTTTTCCTGGTGTTAGCTCAGAAATATGTCTCGACTTAACTGACAAGAAACTATTTAAAGGTAAAAACATAAGATGTTTAAATTTATTGATGTAACCGGAGCCTGCCGATGAAGCTAAAAAAGCATCTACCAGCTTGGTTTTCCATCATTTTTTTTTGCTAATGGTCACATCAGCATCCGTATGGGTATAATATTTCTTGTATGCTATTGATATATATTCATCCTTCAATCTTGGGGACAAATATAATGAATTGCATCCACTACATTTATTATACTTCCATTCATTACTGCACGATTCAAACATCCAGTCGTAGACTCCAGACACTTCAACAGTCCCTAATGAATCACATATTGGACAGTATTCAGCTTTTTCTAACATCTCATCAGAAACTTTTTCACTCATTCCATTCACTTATACAATAACAAATTAACAACACAACCAATTACCCTTTATCAATGATAATCATACTGAAACAAGGATCCAATTTCTGCACAACACTTATTGACTAGTCAGCCGTTTATATATCTAAAAACATATCTTTACTAACTGCAGTGCCTTTTTCAACATCTACTATTAGCTTTTTGCCTATAACCACATCGAACATTTTAGGGGGTAACCCGTATCCAGGACGAATACTTTTTATATGCTTACTAGTGATGATTTCACCTGACTTTACATCTTCTACAAAATATAAAGACCTACGAAACTGCACATTACCCTGTTCACTTGATTTTCTTGAATATCCAGCCTCTCCAAGAGCCAGCCATGCAGTTTTAGCATTGCCACATAATTCTTTTAAATCTTCTGGCTCAAGTGAGAAAGAGTCATCAGGACCACCGCCATTACGATCAAGAGTTACATGTTTCTCGATAATACAGGCTCCTAATGCAACACTAGTTATAGCCGTTGTGTTTTCGATTGTATGATCGGATAAACCGATTGGAAGCGAAAACTTATCACGCATATCCGGAATAGTTCTCAAATTATAATCTTCAGCCGGTGCAGGATAACCACTTACACAATGAAGTATTGCCAACTCTTTACATCCGCCTTCTCTTGCAGCATCTATAGCATCCTGTATTTCATCCGCATCTGCCATGCCGGTAGAGATAATTAGTGGTTTGCCTGTGCTTGCGACATATTTTATGAGAGGTAAATCAATAGCTTCAAATGAAGCTATCTTATATGCAGGCGCATTTAAGTCTTCTAAAAGGTCTACAGCACTAGTATCAAAAGGGGAACTAAAAATAGTAATATCTTTCTGACGTGCATATTCAAATAAAGGTTTATGCCATTCCCAAGGAGTATATGCACTCGCATATAAGTCATAAAGCGTTGAGCCAGCCCACAATCCTTCCGTAATCAAAAACTCAGGGCGTTCGCTTTTAATAGTTATAGTATCTGGCGTATATGTTTGCATTTTTACTGCATCGGCACCCATCGCTTTTGCCATATCAATTATTTTATATGCCCTGTCAATATTGCCATTATGGTTTGCTGACATTTCTGCAATTATATACGGCGGGTAAACCACACCAATTTTTCGATTATTAATTATTATTTCGCTACTCATTATCATATTCTCAAATATTCCGGCTCAAAGAATACGTTTCTTTTTAAATCTATTACTAAATGATACCGAATCAACAATATTTATTTTCGTAGGCACTTTGTACGAGGAGAGCAATGCCTTGCAATGTGCTCTTATTCGTTTACGAACTTCTTTTTTATCATCATCAGCATTCCATACAACATCCGCCACAACAGACTGCCCTGTAATTGCATTAGGAACACCCTTAACTAGAACATCGTCAATTTCTTGTAACTCAAATAGCACCGATTCAATTTCAGATGGCAAGACTTTCTCTCCACCCACATTTATTACTTCTTTGTTACGTCCAATAATTCGAAGATAACCTTCGCCGACATCTTCAACTAAGTCTCCAGTTTTAAACCACCCATCATCTGTAAAACTTTCGTTTTCTGCATTCAAATAACCAAGCACTTGTGTTTTACTTTTTAACCAAAGCTCATCATTTACAATTTTATACTCTAAATTAGGGTCATCTATTTTCATTTCAAGACTATCTGACGACCTGCTTACAGTTTGCGCAATGCCTGTTTCACTTGTACCAAAAGTCTGTAAAAAACGTACTTTCCCAAATACTTTCCTTAACCTTACCAACAAACCATCAGTCATCGGTTCCGTGCCATAAGTAATCATTTTCAAACTACTTAAATCATACTTTCCAGCGACATTACCTATCAGCATTAAATTTAAAAAGGTTGGTGATGCAGGCAATATTTGAACCTTATACTTTTGAATCAATTTTGCCACTTCTTCGGCATCTCTTTTCATTGGAAGGATAATTCTTGCGCCCATTGCCAACGAATTAAGCAAAGTATTCAGTCCTCCAATATGGTCAAACATTAAGAACACTAACATTTTAAGTTTTTTGGTCTTTTTACCTTTGTAGCTCTCAACCAACTTATTTAAGTTATGTATCATCGCCTTTGGCTTACCCGTACTTCCACTACTAAATAGAATCAACCCTGAATCTTCATTAGCCTTTAGTTCATTAACAAGCTCATGTTTTTCTTCGCATTTCATCTTTGTTAGATCTAACTTTCCGTTCTTATCTAATTTTGTAACGAAATCACATTTCGAAATATCAATTCTATCTTTAATTTCCTCATTAATTTCACTCACAATCGGAACTATAATAGCGTTTATATCTAATAATGCTAAAAACAGTGAAATTGAATAAAAATTATAATCTGACAAGATAGCAACGACATCGCCTTGCTTGATTTGAGACTCAAATTCAGCTCTATATTTCGAGCATTGTTCTGACAAATCAGCGTAACTATATTCACCACTAGAATCGACTAGCGCTTCTCTGTCACCCATTGTACCTATTAAATCCACTAACCAATTCATCTCTTATTTCATCACTCCGCCAAGATAAATTACTTGACCTGTTATGAACTCACTACGTTCATCTATAAAAAATCTGATGACATTTAGCACATCCTCAAACGTACCAAATCGTCCAATTGCTTGCTGTGCCAATAATTCTTCAAGCTTTTTCTTGGGAACATTACGGATCAAATCTGTTTCCACAGGAGTAGGCCCGATAGCATTCACACGGATACCAAACTCACTTAGTTCTTTTGCGGAAATCCGAGTAAAACTTTCAATCGCAGCCTTACTTGCTGCATATACAGATTCTCCTGCCAGATCTAGTGGTGTCGCGACGGTTGTATAATTTACTATTCTGCCTGAGCGCTGCCGCATCATCAGTTTAGATATTTCACGTGTAAATAAAAATGTACCAAAAAAATTAGTATTGAATACCGTACGCGCATTTTCGTATGGTGTGGTCATCAAATGATTCATAGCAGCGATGCCAGCATTATTTAGCAAAACATCAATTCTACCGAATTCTTTTTTTATTTTACGTGTCATTGACATAACTGCTTTTTCATCAGCCACATCTAGTTCAAAATGCCTATATTGATCATGTATAATTGATGTTTTTCCACGACTACAGCCACAAACTACTGCACCCTGATTGAGAAAAAACTCTGCCAACTGTTTGCCCAAGCCTTTTCGCGTTCCGCTTATTACAATTACCTGTTCCATTTTATGAATCTTTTTCTTCTTCAATAAGCATCTGTATATAATGAGATAACTTTTTAACATTCCTAAAAGGAGATGTTTTCTGACTCATCGCACGTTCGTCAGCCAGTGCAATATCAACGCCTAAATCATCAGAAATACTTTCTTCTAATATAGTAACCAGAAACACGACACCCATACTATCTAAATTATCTCCAAACAGTCTGGTGTCTTCAGTTGCATTTATCATCTCGTCATTATCTTGGTCAGCTCCAATTTCTTTTACTGACTCAATTACTAATTTCGTTATTTCATTGTCACTCATCGCAAATCTCCAAGACTAAAACCCCCATCTACTTTAAACTCCGCGCCAGTAATCCACTTTGCTTTATCACTTAAAAGAAAAAGCACCATATTAGATATATCGTCAACACCACCTATTCCGAGAGGGCACCTACTATGATTTTGATCTATATACTCTCTAGTGTAAACATCACTCCATTTACCCATCATTTCAGTTTCAACAAAGCCAGGTAACACCGAATTCACTCTTACCCCTAATGGCGCCAGCTCAATCGCCATTGACCTCATTGCACCATTTATAGACGCCTTTGATGCGCTATAATTTATAAGTCCGGGCGCCCCCATTACAGACGCAACTGATGATATAAAAACTACCGATACACTACTTTCCGCTTTTACTCTTCTATCTGTAATTCCCTTAGCCAATGCCAAACCAGCAAACAAATTAAGATTAAAGACTTCTAACATGTGTTTATGTGTATTTACCTTAAGAGGCAATATTTGCTGCATGCCTGCCGAATGGATAAAACCAGAGAACTTCCCAAACTCCTTGGATAATTTAACTACCCACTTTGATAGACTATCAATGTCAACCGATAAGTCTTTTTCCTGAAAAAAAAAGTCATCAGGATAATCATTCTCAAGCTGTCTAACTTTATCAGATACATTCCGCGAAACACCAACAACAACATGACCTTGTGCTAATAAATCAGCGGATATTTGATAGCCTATCCCTGAACTTGCACCTGTTATTAAGTAACACTTTTTCATCGTATTTTAGTTGCTAACGTTATCATTAGATAAATGAATTAAATCTTGTATTGTTTTAGCTGCCTTCAACTGGTCTATAGTCAATGTAATACCAAACTCAAGATCAAACATTGAAATAACCCCTAGCACTGTCATAGAATCCCATTCACCTAAACTATCCAACTCATCACTGGGATCTAACGGTTCGTCACGCTGCATAATTTCCATTAACTCATCTAGAAAATCACTTTTTTTCATATTTTATTCACCATTTTTATATATCTGTATTTCTGGACAATACATTTTATCTATATCAACCACAGCACTTGCCCAAGACAATCCCACCCCAAAACCAGATAAGACCAGAGTTTTCTTACCTTCAGATACTGCTTCCGCTAATGAGTCATTAATAGTTGCAGGTATGGATGCAGAACTCTGATTCCCATACTTACTCACCGTATCACAGGGAACTTTATCCATTGATAATTTTAAGCGTTTAGCTATGTTTTTAATAATATATTGATTTGCCTGATGAAACACAAAATAGTCTACCGAATCCATAGCTATGCCTGAGTATTCTAAAACCTCATTAATTGCAGCTGGTTCAGTTTTAATGGAAAAATTAAATACATCACCACCACTCATAACAAGATTATTTTTGGATCTCCAGTTTCCATCATCATCCTGAACCTCAATTGCTGTTTCTGGGCTTGATGGACACCTAAAAGCTCCTGCTGGAACCTTTATATATTCAGCACCAGAACCATCCGTATGCAAAGAAAAGAAACTACTCACTTCTCTCTCAACTGATGACACTAAAGTTGCACTACCAGCATCACCAAACAATGGTGCTGTAGAACGGTCGCGAGCATTGACATATTTGCTAATAGTATCACCTGCAAGCAGTAAGACTTTAGCGCAGGTACCTGAAGCAATCATCATGTGTGCCATCCACAAACCATACACATATCCTGAGCAACCTAGATTCACATCAAAAGACGCACAATTTTTATCTAGTTCAAGTTTTCCATGGGCAATCGCTGCATTGGCAGGTTGGAAATGATCTGGCGTTTGAGTTACAAAGATTAATCCCTCAATATCTTTCTTATCGACAGATAGACCATCTAATAATTGATTGGCTGCTTGAACACAAAGATCCAACGACGTCGTGAACTCGTCGGTTACTCGCCTCTTATCCAAACCAATAGCATTTTTAATTCTTTCAATTTGCTTACTATTCCCCCCGTACAGACCTACCTCATCATCAATCGACTTGATATTTTGAGGGACAACAGTAACAACTCCTTCAATTAAAACATTTTTAAATCTTGCGTTTGCCATTAAACTACTCTTGATGCTAAATCAATTAATCTATTCTTCTTTGAATTAAATATTTTTTTACTCAACAAATACTCATCAAACTCACTTCCTTCACTAGACAAAATATAGCCTAACTGTTTATTCATTCTTACTGCAGAAAAATTGCTCTTTAAAATTCTTGCTGAAATTCCCTCTAATTTGAGACACTCAAAACCAAACAACGATAACAATACAGCAGCAGCAAAGCCAACGCCTGTCCCTTCATACTTATCA
>CAJYBK010000164.1 GCA_913064955.1 uncultured Flavobacteriales bacterium | reverse complement strand
CATTCAAATTTGCGCTTTAAAACTCAAACTTGATTTATTTTTGAAAAACTTACAATGTTTCCATTGCGGATGCAAAAATACAACTATTTTTAAATGTTGCAACTTCTAAATGAATTTTTTCGCAAAAAATAATTATTAATAGGCTTTAGCAAATAAAACTCTTTGTTTTGAAGGGTTTCCTGTGAAAACACATTTACCATCCTCCTGCTTATTGTTCATAGGAATACAACGAATTGTTGCTTTTGTAAGCTCTTTTATTTTGTCTTCAGTTTCTGGAGTACCATCCCAATGTGCAGAAATAAATCCTGTTTTGGTTTCTAGAACATCTTTAAACTCCTCAAAGGTTTCAACTTCAGTAATATGATTATCTCTAAAGTTTAAAGCTTTTTGATGTAAATCATTTTGAATCTCTGTCATTAAACCAACTACTTTGTCAACAATAGCATCCATATTTACTACTTCTTTAGTAAACGTATCGCGTCTTGCCAACTCAACAGTTCCGTTTTCCAAATCTTTTGGCCCAATAGCTAGACGCACTGGTACGCCTTGCAATTCATGTTGAGCAAATTTTGCTCCTGGTCTGTAAGTCGTTCTGTTATCAAACTTTACAGATACTCCTTTAGACTTTAAATCAGACATAAGTGTTTTCACTACTTCAGAAATCTCTTCCAATTGCTCATCCGATTTATAAATAGGAACAATTACAACTTGATTTGGTGCTAAATTTGGCGGTAGCACGAGTCCTTTATCATCACTATGCGTCATAATTAAGGCTCCCATTAATCGAGTTGAAACACCCCAGGATGTTGCCCAAACATATTCTTGTTTTCCTTCTTTTGAAGTAAACTTAACATCAAATGCTTTTGCAAAATTTTGCCCAAGAAAGTGAGACGTTCCTGCTTGTAATGCTTTACCATCTTGCATCAATGCTTCAATACAATAGGTTTCATCTGCACCGGCAAATCGTTCATTTTCAGTTTTATAGCCTTTTATAACAGGCATCGCCATGAAATCTTCAGTAAACTCTGCATAAACATCTAGCATTTTTGCCGTTTCGTCCAATGCTTCTTGCTTGGTAGCATGAGCAGTGTGCCCTTCTTGCCATAAAAACTCTGCAGTTCTTAAAAACAAGCGCGTTCTCATCTCCCACCTCACAACATTAGCCCATTGATTGATCAAAATTGGTAAATCTCTATAAGATTGAATCCATCCTTTATATGTATTCCATATAATGGCCTCACTTGTTGGTCTAACAATCAATTCTTCTTCCAATTTTGCGCTTGGATCAACAACCAATTTTGCTGGATCATTTGGATCGGTTTTTAATCTATAATGTGTAACTACTGCACATTCCTTTGCAAATCCTTCTGCATTCTTCTCCTCCGCTTCAAACAAACTTTTAGGTACAAAAAGAGGAAAATAAGCATTCTGATGCCCTGTTTCCTTAAACCTTTTATCTAATTGAGCCTGCATTTTTTCCCAAATTGCATAGCCATATGGTTTGATGACCATACAACCTCTAACTCCCGAGTTTTCTGCTAAGTCAGCCATTCCGACTAACTCATTGTACCATTTTGAAAAATCCTCGCTTCTCTTCGGTAATCCCTTTGCCATTTATGGTATGATATTTGTTAATTTTCTGTTAATACTAAAAAAACAAAGTTATAAATTAAATTCTCTTCGTTTAGACTAATGTTACATAAACTTTGTACATTTACTTAAATATGAGTTTTTACACAAAACCGACCACTATGAAAACTAAAAATCTAACAATAATCGGAGCACTTATAATTATACTTGCTTCATGTTCTTCTTCTAAAGACTTGTCTTATGACGATGATGTGTATGGTGATTTTCAACCAATAGTGTATGCTGGCACAGAGTCTTCTGATGATTACTTTGAAAATGAAGATTATTATAATGAAAGTTATGCTAAGAATAATAATACTCCGCAATACGCTAACTCCAATGTAAACTACGGTAATCAAAATAATTACTACTACGGAGGCAGCGGCTACAATTCTTACGGCAATAATTGTAACTGTAACAATAATTGGAATAACTATTATGGCCAGTCTTATTATAACAACGGATTTGGTTGCAACAATTATTATGGATACAATTCTTACAGCAACCACTACAATCCATATAACAATTATTACGGATCAGGTTTCGCTGTAGGTTATGGCTATAACAACTATTACAATAATGGTTATTACGGTAATGGATATTATGGCAACAACTTTAATAACAACTATTACGGAAACTATTATAACAACAATTATTACAATAATGGTTATGGAAACTCTTATTATGGATACGGATCTGACAACAGTTCAAACAATACTGTAACTACTCATCATGGTGGAGGAATGTCTTCAGGAAGCACTAATGGTTCTGGTAACCAAGGTTCATCTGCAGATATTTATAACTTAACCACTGCTAATGTAAGAAGCATGAAGGTTCCTACCTCAACGGGCGGAAATGGTAAAGATGTAACAACTGAAAAACTTCCTTCAAAAGAAGTACCAGCGAATAAACCTCAAAAAATTCAAAACTTTAATAACTCCCTTTCTGGAATGACCAATCAAAAACCGATTGGACACAACAATGTAGTTACCAATAATACTAAACCTGTTTTGGCAAAGCAACCAAACGCACCTCAGAAAGTGGTAATAAAAGATAATGCAGTAAAACCTAATAATGTAACTTCTCCAGCAAATCAATCTGCTTGGGGCAATTCAAAACCGGTTTTCAATTCAACTAACACAGGCACAAGTGGTGGTAGCAATAACAATTATTATAAACCAAATAACAATACTGCTCCAAGCACTAAACCTACTTACAACAACTACAACACTAAACCAAATAACAACTACAATACCACTCCAGCAAAAACAACTCCTAGAGGTAACTCTGGTGGAACATACAAGGGATCCACTCCAGCACCATCTAAATCATCAGGCGGTTCATTTGGCGGGTCTAAAAGTGGCGGCAGCACCGGTGGATCAAGAGGCGGATCTACAGGCGGAGGAAGTAGCAAAGGTGGCAGCAGTCCTAGAGGCGGAAGATAATCCATTTTAATTCTGATTAAACTTACACTTGTTTCAAACAAACGAGGAGTCTTACCCCGTCAAAAATTTAATACATGAAAAACCTATTATTAATATCATCCTTTCTTATTGCTACTGCTTCAGTTGCTCAAACCGAGACAGAAGTATTAAGATACAGTAGTACTCATTTTGGTGGAACTGCAAGATACAACTCAGTTGCCGGAGCATTTGGTGCTGTTGGCGCAGACTTCTCAGTACTAAGTACTAATCCTGCTGGAATGGGGAGATATAGGGAATCTGATTTCTCATTTACTCCGACATTAAATCTAAGCAGTACATCCACTTTACACAATGGTAATGAGACCATAGATAGCAAAGAAAATTTCAACATAAACAACATTGGTATTGTTGGTGTAAGTAAAGCGAATCCAGAATCTGCTACTTTATGGAGAGCTGTCCAATTTGGATTTGGTTACAACAAACTGAAAAACTTTCACAATAGATACCAAATTTCTGGTGTAGACTCTACCTCTTTTTCTCAAGTACTAGCCTTTGAAGGTAGTGGTGCTACAGAAGATGAATTATATTATCAAACTCAATCCCCTTTTATGGCGTCTCCGGCATATAATGCATGGTTAATCGACCCTATAGACGGATCGGGAGGTAAGGAAAATTACACCACACAAATGTACGTTGACAGTATCTACCAAGAGCATTCTGTTGTTCAAACAGGTAGTTTAGGAGAGTGGTCATTTGGAGTCTCTGGAAACTATAACGACAAAGTCTACATAGGTGCTTCCGTAAACTTACAGAGATTCAAGTTTTCTGAAGAAAAAAATCATAAAGAAACATCACTCATTGACTCTACCGCAATCATTGACTTTACATATACCGAATATTTAGAAACCCAAGGAAGAGGAGTAAACCTTAAAGTAGGTGCTATCTTTTTACCTACAAAATGGTTGAGAGTTGGATTAGCATATCACACACCTACAGCTTATTATAATGTAAGAGATCAATGGTACACTACTGTAACTACAAATTTCAAAGACACTTCAGGCTTTAGAGGAACATATAACGAAGGGCAATCTCCTAACGGAAGTTTTTTATACAAAATGAGAACCCCTTCTAGAATACTTGGTAGTGTAGCGGTTGTGGTTAAAAAGAAAGGAATGATCTCTTTGGATTACGAATTAGCTGATTATACCACGGGAAGACTTAATGCACATCGTGAATCTGGAGATAGTTATGCATTTGGTACAGAAAATGAAAAAGTAACTGAGAATTTCGTCCGTGTCAACAACATTAAAGTTGGCGGGGAATATAGGGTTACAAACTTATGGATGATTAGAGGTGGTGTGGCATATTACCAGAATGGCTACAACCCTGATGTTGTATCTCAAACAACTCCAACGATGACTTATGCAGGTGGATTTGGCTATAGATCTAAAACGTTTTATATAGACTTGGCTTACACTTTAACAAAAAGCACTGAAGACTATTATATGTACGACCCTATACTTGTTAGCAACACGGTGATTTCAAAATCTTCTAGTAACATCTTGGCAACGATAGGTTTTAAATTCTAAACCCTTATTTAGTCAATTGTTTAAAAATTTCTTCCAACTTTTCTTTCTCTCTTTGCATTTCCAAAATAAGCAGGTCTTGTTTTTGAGCAAATTTTGAAATTGTCATTCTAATATCTTGCTCCCCTTCATATTCTATTAGATAGTTAGATTCTGAAATTATCTTCACATCCAATACACCTTCTATTTCGTTCAGCAATTCTGTTGCCACTACTTCGTTAAACTCCACAGAAATAAATTCTTGTTTTTTAAGGTTTTGAGCAATCTCACTCGTTTTGTTATCAGCTACAATTACTCCATTTTTGATGATAATACTTCTGTCACAGATAGCCTCTACCTCCTGCATAATATGCGTAGAAAGTAAAACAGTTTTTTCCTTTCCGAAATTCTTTATTAAGTTTCTTATCTCCACTAATTGATTTGGATCCAAACCTGAAGTTGGCTCATCCAAAATAAGCACCTCTGGATCATGAATCATTGCTTGTGCTAATCCTACTCTCTGCTTATATCCTTTGGAAAGTGAACCAATCTTTTTCTTCTGTTCTCTTGTCAATCCAACAGCCTCAATCATTTGAGCCACTTTTTCCTTCTTATTCTTTAACTTATGAATATCTGCCATAAAGTGCAAATACTCTTTTACGTGCATATCATAGTACAATGGATTAGATTCAGGTAAATACCCTATCTTACTTTTAACACCAATTGGATCATCCAAAGTATTAATACCACATACTTCGGCAACGCCAGCAGTCTGAGGAATATAACAAGTAAGTATTTTCATTGTGGTTGACTTCCCTGCTCCATTAGGACCTAAGAAACCTACAATTTCACCTTTTTTAATTTCGAAAGAAATATTATTTACAGCTTTTTGTTCACCATACTCCTTTGTTAATCCTGTTATTTTTATTGACATCCTTTTCTGCTTTGATTCAAAGATAACTAAAGTATCTTTTAATATGAACTCTGATTTATCCTTCGGTTACACATTCAATGTGCAAAGTAATAATTCCATGAGCATTCTTGCTCCCACAATTACATTGATTTCATTTTCGCCAGGAGCCACTTCATTCAAATCAAAACCTACCACATTTTTATCGCTATCTGCTAACATCTGAATAAGATATGATGCTTGCTCAAAACTCAATCCACCCGGAACAGGTGTACCAGTGTTAGGACATAATGCAGGTTGTAATCCATCAATATCAAAACTCACAAACACATTATTAGGTAGTCTATCAATAATCTCTTCACAGATCTTGTGCCATGTCACTCCTTGAAATTGTTCCGATTTAATCGCCCAATCATAAAAAGTAGTTATTCTTGAATCCTCATTAATAATATTTACTTCATCTTCGCACAAGTCTCTTATTCCAACCTGAACCAAATGCGTTAGGTTATCTATTTTAAGTGCATTAAACATAACAGAGGCATGAGATTGCTCAAAACCCTCATAGGCATCTCTCAAATCGGCATGCGCATCAATTTGCAATATTCCAAAGCTTTCGTAATTATCACCAATTGCTTCAATCAAACCTAAAGGGGTCGAATGCTCCCCTCCCAAAACACAAACTTTTTTACCTTCCTTAATAAGGTCATTGGCATCTGCTCTTAACTTTTGCTTAATGTCATTTTGAACTTGATTAACCTCCTCAATAACATTTATGTACTTGGGAGAATCCTCCAATAAATTTCCTTCTTCTAAATAAGATATGTATTCGCTGGTCAAACCACCTAAACGCTCATTATGTTCTTGAATACGTTTAGATATTGGCTGCATATATATTTTACGATCGTAAACCTTACTGTACTTATGATGATACAAATCCAATTGCAACGATGCTTCTAATATTGCCTCAGGACCTTCTGCTGTTCCTCGTGAATAAGATGCGGTGGCATCCCAAGGAATTGGAATAATTACAATATCAGCGTCACTTTCATTTCCTGGCAAACCGCAAAAATTTCCATTTGCTACGCCAATATCGTTGGGATTGAAACTCATTCTAATTTTTATTTAATAAATTTGATTACAATTTTACAAATAAATTCAATTATCAATGCGAATTAAATTTCTTTTAGCAACCATTTCCATTTTGATTTGGTCAATTTGTGTGTCGATGCTTGCAAATCCTGAATCACCGTTAGCCTCTTATAAAATTGCAGTTATGAAGTATAACGGAGGTGGCGACTGGTACTCCAACCCTACTTCTGTACCGAATTTAGTAAAGTATTGTAATCAATTCTTAAGTATGTCCATTGATGAAGATGTACCATATGTGGATGCGGGTAGCATTGAGTTATTCAACTACCCATTTATTCACATGACAGGACATGGAAATGTTGTTTTCAATAGTCAGGAAGCGGATAATTTAAGAAAATACTTGCTTGCTGGTGGTTTCCTTCATATTTCAGACAATTATGGCATGGATAAATTCATTAGAACTGAGATGGCCAAAGTTTTCCCTGAACTTGAATTCATTGAATTGCCTTTTAACCATCCGATTTATCATCAGAAATATGAGTTCAAAAAAGGACTACCAAAAATTCATGAGCACGATAGTAAAGCACCGCAAGGTTTCGGATTAATATACGAAGGAAGACTGGTTTGTTTTTATGATTTTGAATGCGACCTCGGTGATGGCTGGGAAGATAGTGACGTACATAATGACAGCAATGAAGCAAGAACAAAGGCGCTACAAATGGGAGCAAATATTATCCAGTACGTTTTTAACGGAAACAAGGACTAATTAAAAAGACTCAATAGCGATAATATTAAAAGTAGCATCGACCATGTTTTTATAGTCTTGCCCTGCTTCTTCCATCTCAATATCATCCTCTTCATAGTGCCAATTGATGGTTAACTTATCTTTACCCAATTCTGATAAAGCTCTAAAAATATTCAAAAGAACTACAGAGGTACTTGTATTAAAGTATTCCAATTTTAAATCTACAACAGTTTGAGGTTTTGGATTTTGAACATACTCTCGAAGCCAATATACAATTGGATTATAAAAGTCTACGGTATTTTCCGGAACGCTTACACCTTCAATCAATAAATGACCTTTTTCATAATCAAAGGAAATCAAGGGGGTTTTGATAGCTTT
>CAJYBK010000163.1 GCA_913064955.1 uncultured Flavobacteriales bacterium | reverse complement strand
TCAAATCCTAGCGGCATCAGTAAGACACCCAATGCATATCATTGAATGTGCTGAAATTGGCGCAGATGTAATGACTGGACCATTGAGTGCCATTTCTGCTCTAATGAAACACCCATTAACGGATTCTGGATTAGCTACTTTTTTGGCTGATCATAAGAAGGTGAATGGATAAAACTTTATGTAAATATTTAAAAAGTGAAATTGAAAAGTTTCACTTTTTTTTTACCCAAAAACCACTTCACTTATCGAAAGCATACTGTAATTCATCTAAAAACAGACTAATATCACTTAATAAGTAGTATAAAATATGTATATTTATAACCTTACTTAAACAGATTTATTTTATATGAATTCAACCAATATAAATATCATTTTATTCATTGCTCTTTTTATTCCAATGCTTGGAATTGCTCAAAATAAGGATTTTGACAAGACGATTTTCGAGAAGTGTGTTCCAAATGAAACAGTAACTGTATCATTTAGTAGTTTGAATTACTCTCCAAATTTAATAGGAGCATTGAAAGATGACTTAATCGGATTTGAAGATAAAATTATTGACGTCTATTATGATGAGAACAATAATACATTTTCATTAAAATATAATGAATACATGAGTTTGGATGATTTGAAGTCCGTTTTTACTAAGAATCAAATTGACTATATGAAAACATTTCAGCCAACTGGACATTTACCGAAACAATAATTATGATGAAAATCTTTACATCCATACTGCTCACCATAATTTCTATTTCCATTTTTGGATATAATATGAATAACACATCCGTAACAACATGTTCTGGTGATTTTTATGACAGTGGAGGTAGTGGCTCTAATTATTCCTCATCGGAGAGTTTTACTAAAACATTTACACCGGGAACGGCTGGTGATATGTTACAATTTGTTTTTACTGCATTCGAAACAGAAGGTTGTTGTGATGATTTACTGATTTACAATGGCCCTAATACTGGTTCTCCTTTAATTGGAACATACAATGGGACAAATAGCCCAGGAACTATTACAGCCTCTAACCCAACAGGTCAGTTAACTTTTGTTTTCACTTCTGACGGTTCGGTGCAAGATCCAGGCTGGGCAGCAACAATTTCATGTGTTACTCCTGTCTTAATGACAAATGGTTCTTCGACAGGGTGCTCAGGACTTTTCACAGATCCCGAGGTGTTTTCTGACTATGCTGATTTCTCATGTAGTATGACATACACGTTTTGCTCAGGAACAGGTGAATCTTTACAATTTGTTTTTTCTGAATTTGAAACTAGAGAAGCAAATGACAATTTAAAAATATATGATGGTCCTAACACAGGCTCAACCTTAATTGGCACCTACTCCGTTACAACAGGCCCTGGCACAGTAGTTAGTTCAGGTACGTGCTTGACTTTCGTATGGTCTACTGATGCAAATCAAACATCTGGAGTTGGATTTACATCTTCCTACAGTTGTGTTCCAGCACCCCCTGCAAACGATGATTGTAGTGGCGCAATTGCTCTTACAGTAAACCCAGATGAATTATGTGGCACCACTACGGCTGGTACAGTGGCCAATTCAACAACGTCAGCAGACGCCAATTCTTGTGGTGGAACAGATGATGATGATGTATGGTATTCTTTTGTTGCAACTTCTACAGTTCATACTGTGGATTTATTAAACATCACAGGTTCAGTAACAAATATGTACCACAGTGTTTTCACCGGTACTTGTGGATCATTAGGAACTGCACTTCTATGTAGCGACCCTAATTCAAGTACTGTTAGCGGTCTAACTATTGGAAACACCTACTTTGTGAGAGTATACACTTGGACAGCAACAGGAGGGCAAAATACTACATTTGACATATGTATTGGAACTCCTCCTCCTCCTCCCGCCAATGACGAATGCTCTGGCGCAATTTCACTAACAGTAAATCCTGACAATTTATGTGGTACTGTAACCTCCGGTACAGTAGCTAACTCAACCGCAAGTGCTGATGCTAACTCTTGTTTTGGTACAGATGATGATGACGTTTGGTATTCATTTGTTGCAACAAATACAACCCACTACATAGACCTTACAAATATTGCTGGATCAAATACAGACATGTATCATGCACTTTTTTCAGGAAGTTGCGGCTCTCTAGGTACAGCTATTGACTGCAGCGATGCAAACTCAAGCACTCAAACAGGACTCACCATAGGAACAACTTACTTTGTTCGGGTCTACACCTATACATCAACTGGTGGTCAGAATACGACATTTGACATTTGTATCGGAACACCGCCTCCTCCACCTGCCAATGACGATTGTGGAGGAGCAATAGGACTTACCGTAAACCCTGATCTTCTTTGCGGAACAACCACTTCTGGCTCTATCATATCTGCCACTGCCAGTCCCGATGCCAATTCATGTGGAGGTACAGACGATGATGACATATGGTACTCCTTTGTTGCAACTTCAACAACTCACACAATAGATTTATTGAATATTTCAGGTTCATCCACGAATATGTATCATAGTGTTTTTAGTGGAACTTGCGGATCTTTAGGCGCTGCTATTTTATGCAGTGACCCTAACTCAAGTATCATTGGAGGTTTGACTATAGGTAACACCTATTTTGTAAGGGTTTACACTTGGACAAGTACAGGTGGCCAAAACACAACATTTGACATTTGTGTAGGAACTCCACCACCTCCTCCAGCCAATGACGATTGCAGTGGAGCAATAGGACTAACCGTAAACCCAAATCAATCATGTGGAACTACAACATCAGGAACTGTAGCATGGGCAACAGCAAGTGTAGACGCAAACTCTTGTGCAGGGACAGATGATGATGATGTTTGGTACTCTTTTGTTGCCACCAATACTACACATTATATCGACTTACAGAATGTATCTGGTTTCACAGACATGTATCATGCTGTATACTCTGGAACGTGTGGATCTTTTGGCGCTGCTATTGATTGTAGTGATCCTAATTCATCTACACTTACCGGCTTAACTGTAGGGAATACTTATTTTGTAAGGGTTTATACATACACAGGAACAGGTGGCCAAACTGCAACTTTTGACATTTGTATTGGAAGCCCTCCACCTCCTCCTACCAATGATGAATGTAATACTGCAACTCCTTTATCAGTCAGCACTGGAACGACTTGCACTACATCATTCTCATCCTATACTCAAGGGGCAACCTCCTCTATGGCGGGATGTACAGGAACAGCAGATGAGGATGTTTGGTTTACATTTGACGCAATTTCGACAATGCATGATATTGAATTAACTAATTTTATAGGTAACTCTGATATGGTAATGGAAGTGTTTTCCGGTACTTGTGGAAGTTTAGTTAGTATTGATTGTTCCGACCCTCAAAGTCTCTCTTTAACAGGTTTAACGGCTGGTGACACTTATTACGTAAGAGTTTACACTTATGGCAGTGGAACTACCAATAGCGGTTTTGACATTTGTATCACAAGTCCTTGCGGTACTGGTGCTCCGCCAAACTGCGGTTTAAACTATACGGCAAGTTCAATAACGCATGCGCCTGTCAGCTATGCAACAGGCACCACCCTTTCTTTCTCTGATGATCGTTTTGCAGATTCATTTTCCTCCATCGGGTTTGATTTTTGTTTTGATGGAATAGTATATACAGATCTACTTGTTTCGTCTAATGGCTATGTGTCATTTCCGTCTTGCTTTACTACTATCCCTGGTGGAGACTTAAGCACTGGAGGTAGTTCACCTTATACAATTGATGCTGCCATACCTAACAATACTGATGCGCCTACCAACTCCATTATGTTCTGGCAAGATATCAACCCTGCTTCAGGAGGAGTAATCCGAACAAATATTGAAGGAACTGCACCAAACAGAATTTTTGTAGTTAAATATGACAACGTTGCCATGTATAGTTGTACTTCTAGTAAATTTAGTGGTCAAATAATGCTTTATGAAACTTCAAACAATATTGAACTTCATGTTACAGAGAAAACTGTTTGTAGTACTTGGAATGGTGGTGCGGCTATACTTGGCTTGAATAATTATGACGGTACTTTAGCAAGAACCAATGCTGGTCATAACTACCCAACTCAATGGACAGAAACCAACCAAGGATATAGGTTTGCTAGTAATTGTACCAATTGTATTGTAATTACACTACCGGTAGAAATAAGTAATTTCCATGGAGAGAAAGAAGTCGGAGGTAATAGGATTTTCTGGACAACAAATTCAGAAGTCAATAATGACTACTTCATTCTAGAGAAATCAACTGACGGGCTAAATTTTGAATATTTAGACAAAATAAAAGGAAATGGTAATTCAACTAGCATAGTAAACTACCAAAGTTTTGACCCGACTCCTTCCGATGTTAATTACTATAGACTGAAACAATATGACTTTGATGGAAAATATGTTTCATCTAATGTAATCGTTTTAAAATCTGATAATTCTATCTTAACGATTTCTTCTCCTTCACCAAATCCTACAAAAGATAAGTTCTCCTGCAATGTGAGTTCCAAAACCAACACTTCTGTGGAAATCCATATTCTAGACAATACCGGAAGGTTAATCTTTAAAGATGTGAGATCCATTTCTGAAGGCAACCAAACTGTTGATTTAAATATTAGCAATTTTCAAAGTGGAGTTTATCATTTAAACTTTATAGATGAAAATAAGATGCGTACATCCTTTAAAGTAATTAAAAACTAATGTTTATAGAAATAAACCCTCACTCTGTTGATCAAAGAAAAATTAACGAGGTTTGTACAGTATTGCGTAAAGGAGGTATTATAGTTGTTCCTACTGATACTGTTTATAGTTTTGCTTGCGACCTTTACAATAAGAAAGCGCTGAACCAATTAGCACAATTAAAGAAAGTGAAGTTAAACAAAGCTAACTTTTCACTGATATGCTATGATTTAAGCACATTAAATGAGTTTACCAAGCCCATTGATAGAAGTACATATAAGTTACTTAACAAAGCCCTACCTGGTCCTTATACATTCATACTGACAGCAAGTAACAAAGTACCAAAATTATTTGACTCCAATAAAAAAGAAATTGGGATTAGAATTCCAGCAAATGACATTGCTCGACAAATTGTTTTGGAACTAGGAAATCCACTAGCGGTTACATCCGTTCATGATGAAGATGAAATTATTGAGTACACTAATGATGCTACTGAAATTTTTCAAAGATTCGAGAAACAAGTAGCTATAGTTATTGATGGCGGCATAGGAACACTTCAACCCTCTACTATAATTGATTGTACTGATAATGAATTCTCTGTTATACGAGAAGGATTGGGCTCACTGGATGTATTGAACTAAATAGAGTACTTATCCCCATCTTCTACCGCTTTCACATTAGAAAAAATGGGAGTCGCTTCCTTAATAAAATCTTCTGTTGTATCGTACCTAGCAGAAAAATGCCCCAGAAGTAACTGCGATACATTAGCTTTGGCTGCAATTGTTGCTGCTTGTTTTGCTGTGGAATGGTAGGTCTTTTTAGCTCGGTCTAGTTTATCTTCCAAAAATGTTGCTTCGTGATACAACAAAGTAGCGTCTTGAATAATAGACAGCATACTTTCAGCATATCTTGTATCAGAACAATAAGCATATGAGCGATTGGGAACTGGGGGTAAAGTAATATCGCTATTAGGAATTAAAGAACCATCTTCTTTAACCCAGTCCTCCCCTTTTACAATTCTATGCATCCAAGCCACTGGCACTTTCATTTTCATCGCAACCTCTTTATTAATTCGAAGTGGCTTATCCTTTTCCCTTATTAAGAATCCATTACAGTAAACCCTATGCTCTAAAGGAATGGTATAAACCTCAATGCATTGATCTTCAAAAATCAACTCGCTCTCCTTACTTTCCAAAGGAGTGAAATGGACATCAAAAGCAAGTGTAGTCTTACTATAATGCAACTGGTCAAATACAATTTTTTGCAAAGCAGGTGGCCCATATAAATTAATAGGTTTGGTTCGGCCATTTAAATGCATGGAAGAAAGCAACCCAACTAAACCTAGATAATGATCTCCATGAAGATGCGAAATCATAATGTGTTGTAATCGCTGAGGCTTTACTTTATATTTTTGCATCTGCAACTGAGTACCCTCTGCACAGTCTATTAAAATATAACGCTCCAAAACATTAATGTATTGAGATGTAGGATTCCTGTGTAGTTTTGGGACTGCACTCCCACTTCCTAAAATATGTATATCAAAAATCATGGTAAAAAAAATCCCTTCATCGAAAACGATAAAGGGATTTATATAAATTGAATTTCAATTATTTGTTAACTGTCAATTTCTTAGCAATAGAATTTTTACCATCAGAAATAGTATATAAGTAAATACCATTTGGCATTGCACTTGCGTCTAACTGAATAGTGTTTAATCCTTTTGTTGCTGCTAATTTTTGAGTTTCAACTACTTCACCTAAAAGGTTAGTAACATTGAAAACCACTTCACTTGAATACCCCATAGCAAACTCTATAGTTGTATTTCCTGAAGTTGGATTAGGATAAGCAATTAAAGACTTCATTTGCCCTTCTTGAACTTGAGACAACCCAGCCGTTGCACCATCTTCTATTACTAGATAGTATCCATCATAAGTAGTAGTTCCTTGAGAAACTGGCGAACCAAATATCAAGACATAAGGAGTTGTTTCAATAGTCAATGGATATGATCCGATTTGAGGAGTAGTAGGATCAGTAGTACTGTACAAATCTACACACCCAGACGTTCCTCCTGCGAAAGAACAACTTGCTGGATTACATCCATAAGTAAAATTAGTTGGCAAACCTGTTACCGCGTCTAAGTCAATTCTGTCAATAGTTACAGTTGCTCCACTAACGGTTGTATCCTGAGGCACCACAAATGTAATAACCTGAGAATAAGACTGTCCAGTATAAGCCACATTAAGACCTGTTGCTGTATCTGGAGATATTCCAGAAGTAACTAATGGATCCGGAGTACATTGAGCATTAGCCGCAAATCCTCCTGCCAAAATTGATAATAAAAGTAAAGTTTTTTTCATAATTTATTTTTAAGTTATTATTCAATTAAATCATTGCTTCCGCTGCCGAAACAGTTTCTGCAATATTTAACACATTGTGTAATTGAGATATCTCAATTAACTTTTTTACGTTTGGTTGTAAACCTGAAATAATCAGTTTACCATTTTCTTTAAACAGTCTATTACCAACCAAAAGTGCACTTAATCCAGATGAGTCACAGTATTTAGTCTCCGTAAGATCTACAATTACATTCTTAGTTCCCGACTTTTCTAATAATACAAACTCAGACTTTAAATCTGGTGCTACTATGGTGTCCAACTTCTCCACACCAATTTTGACTAATGCAAAATTGCTCTTTTTCTCTGTTGTTATAGACATATTAATTGTTTTGTTTGTTTTTGTTATCACCGAAAATAGTTGTTTTTTTTGAAATACCACTTAAATTAAAGTACAATTATTTCAACACTGCCATTTTCATAAATCAATCCCTGTTTATTTTGGATGCAAGTAAATAGATGACGGCCATTCTTATTGCTACTCCATTCTCCACTTGATTGAGTATAATAGACTGCTTACTATCTGCTACATCAGATGTGATTTCAACCCCTCTATTGATTGGCCCAGGGTGCATTACCACAATTTCTTTATCCAGATTATCCAAAATTTCTTTAGTCAATCCATATTGCATGGTATACTCACGAATTGAAGGAAAATACTGATTCTCTTGTCTTTCCAATTGAATCC
>CAJYBK010000162.1 GCA_913064955.1 uncultured Flavobacteriales bacterium | reverse complement strand
TTTGTTATCATTATCTAGGAGATGAAAGTCAAATGGATAAATACCTTTGGATGTACTACTCGCTTATTTCGGTTATCGTAGAATCCGGAACAGGAAAGAATGTTTCATCTGCTATGGTAGTAATGTCCGTTTCTGATGAGTACGAAGTAAGAAACAGCTTGGAAAGAACCATCAAAAAACAAAAATTAATCAACAACAATACGGATTTAGTATTTCTAAATAAGACCAAAAACAAAAATCAAAACTCCTTGAGGAAACTTTATTTCAACATTCAGTTACCCTTAAAGAAGGTAATGTCAGAGTAAAAAAAAAAGGGACCAAATAAATGATCCCTTCAATTAAAGTATTTTAGTTTGAACGATTATTCGTTAGCTAACTCTCTTGATTTCAAGTGATTCATTATCCCTTCCAGATCTCCTGCTTCTCTTTTGTATTTACCAGCACCTGCATTAGAAATTTTAGCCTTCTGGATATAGTTATCTGCTCTTGTGTACTCACCTAACCAGATATAAGCTTCAGCTAAATTAACATTTAACAAGGCCGTAACTTTGTCATTAATTCTAGCTTTATTATCAACTGGGTTAGCTTCTGCTAACGCGCTTTCCCAAATTGCAATAGCCTTATGAAGTTTATCTGCAGCCTCATCTCTTGAAATTGACTTATAAACTAAATCATATCCACTTTTTGCCTGAGTATATGCATCGATTAGATCTGAATAATTGTGGTCTTTAAACTTTTTTACTGTGTATATTTCTGTTGCATAATTTTTAACAGGAAAACCACATCTATTGTTAATAGTATTATTTAATCCACCTAAAAGGCTGTTCACTTCTTGTAATTGTAAATTCTTCCAATAATCAGCTAGATTGTCTATTTTCCAGTAGTCGAAATCATATTTGCTATCATACTTATTGATTAACTTAGACTTTTTAGTTTGACCCAAGTTTTCATTAAAGATTATACCTTGGCCAGGTGCATCAATTTTAACATTGATAGGCATGGTGTACTCTGCATAATACTCATACTTTTTAGTAGCTCCAGCACCAGTTTGCTTTTCAACAATATTAGCTAAAGTTAAACCAGAAAATTGCAATGTAATTACCGCACCGCCTTCACCTTTGGTTAGACCTTCAATATTAATTTTACCATCTACTATCCCTTCAGAAATCTCTTCAGTTAAAAGAGGCATTGAAACCTCTTCCTTCAACTCTGGCATTTCCGGATAAGGTTGTTTAATAGGTTCAGCCAATATAGTTCCAGCATTAGTAGCCTTTTGCCATTTCGACATTTCCAACAAATGCATTTGATCAATTTTCTTCTTTTGTTCTACCCAAGCAGTCAATTGAGACTCCAATAGATTTAACTTCATTTCAAATGCTTCTAACGAATCTTCATTGCTTGCTTGATATAAAGAATGATCTACAACGATGTTGTAAATATCAGTGCCTTTGATTGGATCACTCGGTTGTTGAATGTAATTAAAGGAGATTCCCTGGTCATCAACATTTTGCGCACTCAGTGATGCGGTAGTCAGAAGACCAATAAATAGTAAAGATTTTTTCATAACATATAGTTTTATACTCTACAATTTTACAAAAATAAAGCCAAACCTTTGTTATTTAAAGCATTACTATTTTTTGAGCTTACTATCGAATGCTTTTTTGAACTTCTCTACCTTAGGCTGAATAACGAATTTGCAATATTGCTGTTCACCATTTAACTCAAAATAATTCTGATGATAATCTTCTGCTGCATAGAAATCTCCTAATTGAGTAATCTCCGTAACGATAGGATTATTATAGGCACCAGATTTATTCAGTTCGTCTTTGTAGAAACTAGCAATTTGCTTTTGATCTTCATTGCTGTAGAATATAGCAGACCTGTACTGCGTACCAATGTCATTACCTTGCCTATTCAATGTTGTCGGATCATGTGTTTTCCAGAATACTTCCAAAATTTCTTTCAATGAAATCACTTCAGGATCAAATACGATTTGTGCAACTTCAGCATGTCCAGTAGTTCCGTTACAAACCTCTTTGTAAGATGGATTCTTAACGGTCCCTCCAGTATAACCGGAAACAACAGATTCAACACCTTCTAACTCCGTAAAAACTGCCTCTACACACCAGAAACATCCTGCTCCTAGTGTTATCACTTCTTTATTTTCCATATTTATCATATCTGTTTCAGTTTGCGATACACAGCCAACCGTACACAAACATATTAAAAACAACATTATATTTTTCATAAATCTAATTTTATTTCGATTGACTACATTAGCAATTGTTATATTAGTCTTATGAAAACAATTTTCCTGACGGTATGTTTAATTTTTATCTCTTTTTTTAATATGAAGGCACAGCAAAAGGTAGAATACTTTGGTCATAGAGGTTGTCGAGGCTTATTACCTGAAAACACTATTTTAGGATTTAATAAAGCTCTAGAATTACATGCTGATGGAATTGAATGGGATGTAATAGTGAACAAGGATAAAGAACTTATCATATCGCATGAGGCGTATGCTGATGCAAAATACTGTTTGGATAGTCTTGGGAATCGAATAGTGAAAAAGCATGAAAAAAAATTCAACTTTTACAAAATGTCTAAGGCGGAGATTCAATCTTTTGATTGCGGATCTATAGGTAATGAGAATTTTCCAGAGCAAAAGAAAATTAAAAGTCACAAACCTTCGGTTCAAGAGGCATTTAATAAAGTCGAATTGACTGACCAAACAATACTTTTTGAAATCAAATCAGAAGAAAAAGATTATGGCATATTTCAACCTGAGCCTAAAGAATATGCCAACATAATCGCTCAAGAAGTTAAAAATTATGACAATAAGGAAAACATCATATTTATGTGTTTTGACCCGAATTTGTTAAATGAATTACATCAAATTCTTCCAAATTATAGATATGTTTATTTAACTTATTTACCTCTAAAATCGGTCAATTCCTTTCTAAATGATATTTCATTCAAGCCATATGCTCTAGGCATGTATCACCCAACAATAAAAAAGCGAGACGTGTTAAAGGCAAATAAAGAAAATGTCAAAGTATTCGCCTGGACTGTAAACAAACAAAATGTTTGCGAAAAATTAATTAGGTATGGTGTTGAAGGTATTATAACAGACTATCCTGATCGGATTAGGAAATAATCAAGGATTGCAATCTTGAGTAGTCTTTAGGTATTCTTTCTGTTCCTCTTCTGAGAACTCGTTCATATTTACATTTTCATATTTCTTATACCAATCCTCAAAGCACTTATTACCTTGAAGTGCGCCTTGATTTGCTTCAACTTCTCTACAATTACAATACTCAGAAGCAATTGCTTTAGGGTCATTTCCAGCACAAGAAGAGACCATTACTAAAAGAAATAATAAAAGGATGTCTTTAATCATATATGAAATAAAAGTACAAAAAAAAAGCTTCCAAATAAATGGAAGCTTTTTTAAATTGTAAAGAAGTATTCTTCTTACATATTTTTAACTGCTTCACAAGACTCCATGAACTCTTTTTTCAAAGCTTCAATTTCTTCTTCAGTTTTTCCTTCTTCTAAAGATTTTCCGATTTCTTCACATTCTTTAGCTTTAGCTTCGAATTCTTTTTTCAAATCTTCGTTTTCTGGATCTTCTTGGAATTTCTTACCTAATTCCATCATGTCAGTTGCACAACCACACATGTCAGCTCCACCACAAGAAGTCATTGCTAATCCTGCAGCAACTGTCAATGTTAATAATACTTTTTTCATCTTTGTTTTTTTATTTATATTAATATAATGGGTGAAATTAACACAACTAGGTTATATACACAAAATTAACCTTTAAATTATTAGATATATTATTTTAAAAGTAGATTTTCAAGGTTGACATAGCTATTATTTAATGATGAAAATAATACTGGATTCAATCCTATTGAGATACTTCTGTTTTTAGTTCTGCCTTTTCAAGGCAATCTTCACTTAAAAAAATCTCTGCCATTGCTGGTTGATCATCCTTGATATCATCAAAAGATGAAAATTTAACTTTTGCCTTTTCCATCATGCAATCACATTGTGCTCTTTCAACTTTCATTTTATCACATGCTTCATGAAACTGTTGCTCACCTTTTTCGGTCCAACCTCCACAAGAAGTCATACTGATACTAGCGATAAAGACAAAAGATAATTGTGTGATTTTCTTCATGATATTAATGTTATTTGATTCACAAATATAAGACTTGATTTGGATAGAACAATTAATCTGAACACTAAAAAAAGTGTCGTAAACCAAAACTAAAATTACGTATAGGAGCAAAATTCACTGCTAAAGTCGGCACTGCTAATGTTCCTACGCCTACAAAACTTCTAAAGTAACCTATACCAGCTGCGTATTCTGAATATAATGATAGGTTTTCCCTAAGACAGAAACCTACACCAAGATTTGGTGCAACTCCTACTCCATAATCATCACCTTGAAATGGACCTAATCTAGCTTTACGAACAGACATGGAATAAAAAACACTTCCACCAACTACAAAATAAAACTTTTGTTTATAAAAATGCTTTTCTGCTCCTATTACAATATTAAAGGGAATTAATTCATGCTGAAAAATATTTCCATTTCGTGTTCTACTATAATTGAAAGATAAACCTAATTTATAATGATACCCTTTACCACTACTTTGACCATAGTCAAAATATACTTGTGGTCGGTAGCCTGAATTATTTGTGGTTATTTCCGCAAGGTGTGCTGCTCCATACCCAATGTTTCTTTGAAAACCAGACAAGGTATCTGAAAAATTATTCGATCGCTGTGACCAAATAGTAAGACATAGCATCAAACTAAAACTAAGGATAATTAGTTTTTTAATTATAGACATGAAGTTGGTTATTATCCGGATTAAATGCTGTACGATACTGAAATAGACCATAAGTTGCAGGTCCTTCAAGCACGGACCCATCAAAAATATGATATTTGGTGCCATCGCAATCACAACTAATTGTTGTCCAAGAACTATCTACTATTCCGAAACCACAAGATTCTTCCACTTGATAAGTGCATCTTCTCTCATAGGCTAGGACCGTCTCATAGGTTTGTCTATAAAGAATGATTCCATCATTACCTCCAGTTACATATGCCCAACCTCCAATACCATTTAATTGAGAATATGCAGGTAAAGAAATGTTGATATAAATATCAACAGGAACATAAGGCATTAGATTGTTATTTTTGCGACATCCAACCAATATGAATACAAGTAGTATAACTATTAATATTTGCTTAAAAAGTGCCTTCAATCCAATTTTACCTTGTTGTTTATGTAAAAATAAACGAATATCTTTACACTTAAGTATTTAAATTCAATTTTTAATCCGATTTAGTATATGAAAATCATTCTTTTACTTTTTGCTTTTATCAGTTTAAACACAGCGTTTACTAATTACGTAGCACAAGAACCTGAGAATAAGCACTTCGAAGAAAAACAAAAAGAAAGAGAAAAAGACGCAAAAAAAGCGGAGGAAGAAATACTTAAAAAACATCAAAAAATTCAAAGTAAGAAAACTCAAAAAATGATGAAGCAAACCAAGAAAAAGTCTAAAAGACTTAAAAAAGGTAAACCTGCACTTCCGTTCTATAAAAGGTGGTTTACAAAAGGTTAGCGCTTTCAATTATCAATTACTTCTTGCTAAACCACATACTTTTAATCCTCACTCAGAGATATTTTAATTGTTTTAGAAAACCCATTAAATAAAAAAGCCCCTACACGTTGTGTACGGGCTAGTTTTGATTATTTATTAATATGTTATTCGATTACAATCTCGTATGGAAGTCTTACTTGCATTCCTCTCATTCTTGTAACTGTTTCCATTGTTTGCATCAATCGGGTCATTTCCATTTCAACTAACGATTTATCTTCTGGCTTATTCATCATTTCATCGTTCAATAACATCTCAACGAAAAAAGGAGTTTTGTACTCAGGATATGTCTTTAATACAACATCACTTTCTTTAATTTTTGCTAATTCAGCTGCATAATTTACGGCATCATCAATACCTCCTAATTCATCAACAAGTCCAATCTCCAAAGCATCTTTACCTGCCCATACTCTACCCTGACCAATACTATCTATTTCGGCTTGAGTTTTACCTCTTCCATTTGCTACTTTGGTTGTAAAATCCAAATAAATGTCATCAACACCTTGCTGTACTATTAATCTTTCCTCTTCTGACAATCCATTCAATACGCTTAAAGACACAGAGTGCTCATTAGTTTCTACAATACTAGTAGTAATACCCATTTTTTCCTTAAGCATTGGTCCAAAATTAGGAATAACGCCAAATACTCCAATCGACCCTGTAATGGTATTGGGTTGAGCAAAAATTCTATCAGCACCACATGCAATGTAATAGCCACCACTTGCGGCCAAATCTCCCATCGAAACAACCACTGGCTTAACCTCTTTGGCCAGCATCATCTCTCTCCAAATTACATCAGACGCCAAAGCACTCCCTCCTGGGCTATTAACTCTAAGTACAATTGCTTTGATATTGTCATCGGTACGTGCATCTCTAATTGCCTTTGCAATAGTTTCAGAACCTATTGTTGTTCTATTTCCTTTACCACTTTCGATGCCTCCTACCGCATAAATAACGGCAACATTCTTATCTGAATCCTTAACCTTCTTTTCCAATTTCTTCACCGTATGGAAAGCATACTTGGTGAAATCCATCATATTAAGATCGTCAATACTTTTAACACCCGATTTCTCACATAAAATTGTAAAGATTTCATCTTCATATTTAGTGGCATCCACAAGTTTATATTGAACCGCTGTTTCTGCGTTTCTAACATAAACGCTATCTGCAATTGTATTTAGTTGCGCAATAGAAATACCTCTTGTTTCAGATATACCGGTAAGCATCTGATTCCACATGGCATTAATATAAGTCATCGTTTGCTCTCTATTGGCTACACTCATGCTGTCCAGCATAAAAGGTTCAACAGCAGACTTAAACTTGTTGTTTGATCCTCTTATCACCTGAACATCTACGCCTAACTTATCAATCATTCCTTTGAAGAACATCAACTCTGCTCCCAACCCTCTGAAATCAACCATTCCCTCAGGAAAAACATAGATTTCATCAGCAGCAGTTCCTATGTAGTAGGACTTGTGCGTATAATTCTCTGCATAAGCAATCAAATACTTACCAGACTTTTTAAAGTCTATCAATGCATTTCTAATTTCTTCAACCGAAGCCATCCCTGCAGACAAACTAGACATATCCAAAAGAATCCCTTCTATTTTGTCATCAGTTTTAGCATAGGCTAATGTTTGCTTAATCTCTTTAATGCCAACAGTGTGATCTACAGAAGGATTACCCATCCCAAGGTTAAATTCTGAATTAGATAATTCAGAAACGGCATTTAACTTCATTGTCAATACTGTTTTCTCTTTATAGTCGAAAGTCTCTTCTCCAATCATGGAAAAAACTATTATAACTAGAATAATTGCAGAGACAACCCCCATAATTACCATTGCAAGCGTTGACGCCCAAAAACTTCTCCAAAACGGTCTCATATAAAATCAATTTTTAATAGAATACAAAAGTACCTACAATGTATATCAAATACAAGGATAATACACAAATGGTTTTTGTTGTTTGTTTAACGGCTTTTAAGTAATTTTGACTAATTATTATAAGTGAATATGAAAACATTAGCCACCTATTTATTTTGCCTTATTACCATTTCAATATTAACTAGTGGTTGTTCGACTAATGAAGAATCTAAAAACAAAATAGTACATCATAAAAGTTGCACCATTGCAATTGAAGGAATGATGTGTGAGAAAGGTTGTAAAACAACAATTCAAAACAAACT
>CAJYBK010000161.1 GCA_913064955.1 uncultured Flavobacteriales bacterium | reverse complement strand
TTCTCCTTTTTCGTTTTAAGCAAATCCATTTTAAGATCTGGATTGAATGGATTTTTGTTTATTTGTGCGTTTGTGGATGATAAAATAAAAACCAACAAGAAGAGTAACACTACTTTATTTGTGTATAACAATTGATTTTTGCCTTTTTTCGTGTTTTAAATAGAAGATTTATACCGAATATATATTAAAGCTAATTTAATAGCTAAACTGTCCGCAACATGTGTATTTCTCATCATCTCACCGTCCGCATCTAAAAACACGTGACCATCAGAAAGCACACCATCTACGTCAAAAACTAATAGCTTAACTTTTCTGAGGTTTATCTTATAATTCAATTTCTTTTCCATTTGCTTCTTCGTATATCATTGAACTTAATGTAACGTACAACTTTTTAAGAATTTTATCATCTTCAAGAATTGCTATATGATTATTCATGGTTTGTTTATCTCCCCTTAAAGCAGGTCCGGTTTGAAGGTTTTCCGAATAATTAATTGCATTATCGATTGTCTGATGTAACAGCGGCATTAAGTGCTTAATATCTATATCATTATGCGCTCCATAATTCTTCATTTTATTCAGAATAAAGTAAACAAAATTATTGATAAAAACTCCCGAAACATGCAGTTTTCGCCTTGCATCACTAGTTAAATCAAAAACTTTATTACTTAGTAAATGTGCCAATTCATGAACTTTTGGAAGAAGACTACTTTCATTTATTTCGACAAAAATAGGCACTTCATCAATCGCAACAATGGCGGTTTTTCTGAAAGTTTGAAAAGGATAAAAAGCACCGTATGTTTTGCAATACTGCTGCATTCCATGGGAATCATAACTTCCACTTGTATGCAAAACATTGGAATTAATTAATAAGCCTGATTCCAGTACTTCATCAATCGCGTCATCTTTGACAGCAACAATTACAAAATCCAAATCACCCCATTGTTTATACTTCTTCATGTTAGAAAAAGAGTTAGCATCCACTTGAGTAGCAAGAGCTCTTGCATTTTTAATTCTCCGACTTACTATGCAATCAACCCTTACGTTTGCATTAAAAAACGCTTTTGCAAGATGGGTCGCTACATTCCCTGCTCCAATGATGGCTATTTGCATGCTTTTAATTTGATAAGCGACAAAGATAATTTAATTGTGCAGAAATACGCTCAACAAGGAATCACTTAGTTCCTCTCAACATTTCACGTTTGCCAGGAGGGCCTAGTAACCTCTCCATTTTAAATCCTACCGACTGCAAATCTCTTCGAACTTGCCCTTTGGCGCAATAGGTTACTAAAATTCCATTTTCTTTTAGCGAGTTGAACATGTTCTGAAATACATCAACACTCCACAATTCTGGCTGAGAAGTGGGGCTAAAGGCATCAAAGTAAATAATATCAAATTCAGAAATATTTCTGACTTGTCGTATATCTTCAGTCAGTTTATTTAATGAAAAAGTTGGCGTAATTTCTTCCTTGCTATTCCAATTCGCTTGATGCATTCTGTCGAAATGAGTTTTACCACCAAGGATATTGCAATAGTTTACACTTTCCAATAACTCAATATCTACTGGAAATTTTTCAATACCGACATAATTGATTTGAACCCCCTCTTTATTTAACACTTCATTAATTGTTAACAAAGCATTTAATCCAGTACCAAATCCAATTTCCAGAATACTTAAATTACTTTGCTCGGCCATTTTAAATCTTAGACCTTTTTCAATGAAAACATGCTTTGCTTCCTGAATTGCACCATGAACCGAGTGATAAGTTTCATCTAAATCAACATTATACAACGTACTTGAGCCGTCATTAGATAGCCTCAATTCTACTTTCATCATTGAAATTTAATTATTCGTCATCAAAATACAAATATTTTGATAATCTAGACAACTTTACAAACATTCTACCGTCTTTATATCAGATGTAAAGCATTAAAAGAAAGCAATCCGTTCATCGAACATTGTCTTAATCGTTTAGTGCAAGCATCTTTAAATAAGTTTCAATAGCATTTAGCTATTCTACCCCTAAGAAAGACCGAACTCTCCTTGCTGTTCGGTCTTTCTTGTTTTTGTTAACAAACTAATCAATTTTTCGAAGGCAAAAATCGTCAAAAATGCTTATTTTCGCGGTTGGAACAAATCCATTTTGACGAGATATGAGTAACGTAAACGAAGAAGCTACGATGGTTGCACCAAGTGTACAAGATATAAAAGAAGAGATAATTGCTGATTATAAATTAGCCTGTATAAGTCGAGAAGTTTCCCTTTTAGGGAGAAAAGAAGTCTTAACTGGAAAAGCTAAATTTGGCATTTTTGGTGATGGTAAAGAATTGGCTCAAATTGCAATGGCCAAGCAATTTCAGAACGGAGATTTTCGTTCTGGATATTATAGAGACCAAACTTTTATGATGGCAATTGATGCTTTATCCGTAAAAGAATATTTTGCTGCTTTATATGCTCATACCGATTTAGATTTTGAACCTGCTTCTGGCGGACGTCAAATGGGAGGTCACTATGCAACCAGAAGTTTAAATGCTAACGGTTCATGGAAAAACTTAATGGAACAAAAAAATTCTTCAGCCGATATTTCTCCCACTGCTGGTCAAATGCCTCGTTTATTAGGTCTTGCTCAAGCTTCAAAAATGTATAGAGCTTTACCTGGTTTAAAGGACTTCACAAATTTCTCAAATGGAGGAAATGAAGTTGCCTTTGGAACCATTGGTGATGCAAGTACTTCTGAAGGTCTTTTTTGGGAAACGATTAACGCTGCAGGTGTTCTTCAAGTACCTATGGTCATGTCTGTTTGGGATGACGGATGGGGAATATCTGTTCCAAAGCACGTTCAAACTACCAAATCCAATATTTCTGACATTCTAGCTGGATTCGCGAAAGAAGAAGATACCAATGGATATAAAATCTATAAGGTTAAAGGTTGGGACTACCCTTCTTTAATAAAAACATACGAAGATGCTGTAGAATATACGAGAGAGCATCATGTACCTGCTTTAATTCACGTAGATGAAGTAACGCAACCACAAGGGCATTCAACATCAGGTTCTCATGAGCGTTACAAAACTCCGGAGCAACTCAAATGGTCTGAAGAATTTGATTGTTTAAACCAATTCAAAAAATGGATTATTGATCACAAGTTTGCGGATGGAAGCATCATTGCTTCTGAAGAAGAGCTTGACCAAATTAGAAAAGATGCTAAAAAATCGGTTAGACAAGAACAAAAACAGGCTTGGACGGATTTCACTAACGATTTAAAAGCGGACATGGACGCAGTAATTCCATTGATGCAATCATTGGCAAATGAAAGTAAGAATTCTGTGTTCATTAACAAAGTTGTAGAAAATTTCCAAAACTCATTGGACCCAATTAGAAAAGATATAATTGGTGCCGCTAAAAAAGCGTTGAGATACACACGAGGAGAAAACCTTTCCTCTAAAGAAAATTTAAAGCAATGGCTTGCAGAAATCAAAGCCAAAGGTTTTGAAAAATATAGTTCTAATCTTTACAGTGAGTCCTCAGAAAGCCCATTAAACGTGGATGAAATCCTTCCCATTTATGACAATGCAAAAATGGTAGATGGGAGATTAATACTAAGGGAGAACTTTCATCACATTTTCTCTAAAAGGCCTGAGGTTGTTACATTTGGAGAAGATACGGGAAAAATTGGCGGTGTAAATCAATCTATGGAGGGTATGCAAGATGAGTTTGGCGGTTTGAGAGTTTCAGATACTGGAATTCGAGAAGCGACTATACTAGGTCAAGGTATAGGAATGGCCATGAGAGGTTTAAGACCTATTGCCGAGATTCAGTACTTGGATTATATACTATATTGTCTTCAAATCATGTCAGATGATTTAGCAACAGTACAATACAGAACAAAAGGTGGTCAAAAAGCACCTTTGATTATAAGAACGAGAGGACACAGACTTGAGGGAGTATCGCATGCTGGCTCTCCTATGGCATGAATTATTAATTTGGTTAAAGGTATTCACGTTTGTGTACCAAGAAACATGACTAAAGCGGCAGGTTTTTACAACACTTTACTACAAGGTGATGATCCTGCTTTGGTAGTGGAATGCTTAAACGGATATAGAAGCAAAGAACAAATGCCTGCCAACATAGGAACATTCACAACTCCACTTGGTGTACCTGAAGTAGTAGAAGAAGGATCTGATATTACTATAGTATCTTATGGCTCTACTTTTAACCTTTGTGTGCAAGCTGCTGCAATCTTACGAGAGTCAGGTGTTTCAGCCGAACTAATTGACGTCCAAACATTAATTCCTTTCGATATCAATAACAGTATTGTAGAATCTTTAAAAAAGACAAACAAAGTTATCTTTATTGACGAAGATGTAGAAGGTGGTACAACCGCATTTATGATGCAACAAGTTCTTCAAAAACAGGGAGGATACTACTTCTTGGATTCTGCACCGCAAACCTTAGCAGCCAAAGACCATAGAACTGCTTACGGTAGTGATGGAGATTACTTCTCTAAACCTAGCGTGGACGACATCTACGATGCTGTTTATGGTATGATGCATGAATATAGTCCTGAAGAATTCCCAATGTAATTTACAAATGCTTTTAAAGCAGAATTAACTTGTTAAAACTTTGGCAAAAAAGAAAAGCTATTTCATATATGCGTTCATAGGTTACTTTGCTGTAAGTATTGCATTGCAACGGTCTTTTGTTTTTTCTTTTCCACATCACATTCATGCATGGGCACATTGCGACCATTATGCCATTGCGAAAGGTTTTGTGAGTAATGATTTTGACTTCTTTCATCCACAAACATTTGTTTTTAATAAACAATTCCCAAATGCGGATGGATCATCGATTCAAACTAGCAATACTGCTGTCGACTTTCCGATTAACAATTATATTGTTGCAATTTTGATGAAACTACTAAATACAGATTCTCCTGCAGTATTTAGACTTTACACTTTAATTGTTGCCTGTATAGGATTATCTTATTTATTTTTAATAACAAATATCTTCACCAGAAATTGGATTATCAGTTTTTGTCTTCCGGTGATAGTTGTCTTTACTCCTATCTACTTGGACTACCAAGTAGGCTTTCTACCCTCCATCTCAGCTCTAACCTTGTTTTTTGGAGGTGTTTATTACTTTATTAAATATGGAGATTCATTCCGATTAAAATACTTGGTATGGACAGTTTTTTTCTTCTCTTTTGCAGCACTCATAAGAACGCCTTTTGTCATTCATCTTATTGCCTTATTAGGCTATCTATTCGTTTATCAAATATGGACTAAGAATTTCAAGATCAAACCCTGGTTAATTGTAATCTCTGGATTTGCTCTTCCCGTAGCCTACTTTTTATACAATGTATATTTACGTGATATTCATGGCTCTATCTTCTTAAGTTCTCCAATGCTTTTTGGAAGTATCGCAGAGGCAAAGGATATATTACATCAAGCATATGAGACATGGAATGGACACTATTTTAATGAATTCCAATATATACTCCTTTATGTTGTATTAATTTCAATTACACTAAAAATATTTCTTTCTAAATTTGAACTTTCTGAAAAAGGTAAGCAATTAGTTATTTGGCTAATTATAAGTTCAATAGGAGTGCTGCTCTACTCTATCCTGATGATTCCACAATTTAAGGATCATGATTACTACTTTCTAGATACCTTCTATCCTATTCTTTTTATTCTTCTTGTTTATGTTCTAGCCAATATAAAATATGATGAATTCACACGTTCACTTTCAAATTTCGGTGTCTTTTTCCTTGCTGTGATTATATTTTCCGCCTCTAACTCTTCTTTAAAAGGCAGAAGACAGCTTACGCCAGATGATTTGTACACATGCCAGTATAATGCCTATTCTGAACTAGAGCAGTTATTAGCCAACAGTAAAATAGGAATAAACAGCAAACTACTTGTAATTGATGCCTATGCGCCAAATATGGCATTCATTCTATCCAATACTTCTGGATATTCGTTGATTTATAGATCTAAAGAAGATATTCAAAACGCAATGCAATTTGATTTTGATTATATAACGGTTTCAAAATCGTATTTCTTCAATCATTTGCTCGTTTCATATCCAGATTTCACTTCTCAAGTTTTGTTTGTTGCGCAATCAGATAAATTGATACTACTAAAAAAAGGAGAAAGTTCTAAACCTTTTGAGCTAACGCAATTTCTACATCTAGCTCAACCTTTAGTAAGTCTATCAATGGATGCAAGTTCATGTACTAATGGAGGGAAGCTTATCAACAACGAAGAATCTAGAATTGAGAATACTGAGTTTGCACTTACCTACCATCACACATTCGATAATTCTAAAAGCAACTATTTAGTACATGTAACGGGAGAAATAAAGGCAACTCTTCCAAGTCAAATTATTTATATTAGTGATGTCAATAAAGATGAAGCGAAAATTACTTACCAATCACAAAATATTATCGATTTCGTCAAAGAATCAAAGGCGTACACTCCAATAGACTTTTATGTTTTTCTTGAAAACATTCCTTCAGAATCAGAAGGTGCGTTCTTCTTTTACCTTCCAAACAAAGACTCCTTTGAATATAGGAATTTTAAATTTGAATTATTCTAGTAGGTATACTATTTCATTCCTCAAAGCAAATCACTATTTTTACACAATGAAATTAATCTCTTTTGTCTTTTTTCTTTTAATTGGTGTTATCGTTATAGCACAAGAGAAAGATTGTGAGTCATTTAGAAAAGGGAAATATTTCTACACTCCGCCTAATGGTGGTGAAGTCTTTTTTAGAAGAACTAAAAAAAGACAAATCGAAAAATACAACGATGAACATCAAAGATTCATTTTTGAAATAGTTTGGACAGCTGATTGTGAGTACACCCTAACATTAATTAGAGCAAAGGGAGTAGATAAAAAAATTCGGAAGGAAATCATAGGAACGCAGCTTACCTGTATTGTCTTGGATGCAGAACTAGGGCATTACGAAATTTCAATCGTCTCAAATAATTCAACATCTATCGAAACTTTCACTATTTATCAAAAGTAATCGCTATTTTTGATAGTTCTTGAAAAGGCTACCATACATAATACTAGCATTCATATGCCTTCTGTCAAATGTGAGTTTCTCGCAAATTGTCAGTTCCACTATTGATTATAAAATCATTGAAACTCCGTTAAAGACCAAGGGCATTTCGATGGATAAAACATTTATTGAAATTCTAAACAAAGAAATTGACAGTACTTTATTCCACAAATACAATTCGGTTAGCACAACTTCTTCAAAATTAAAACTTGAAACAAAGTTTTTAAAAAACATTGGTGCAGGAAAGAAAATTACTATTACGACAAAAGATATTGAATTAGGATCTTTAAAAAGTAAAGAATTTGAAGGTTTTGAAATGGTGGATAACTCTAATTATGCTATTTCTAAAATCGATGTCGAAGCTGGTCTGACGAATAACAATATTTCTAAAACATTTGCAGATAATGATGGTAATTTTTGGATTGGATATTCTTCTGGTGAATTTTCAAAACTTCAAAGTAATCAAATCACTAATTACAGTAACATCATTGGACTTACATCAGACTACATTACCGACATAATAGAGTATAATGGTAAAATATGGTTTGCTACTTTTGGTGGAGGAGTTAGGGTATTAAGTGGCAACACCCTTTCCGTAATTACAAAAGAAACAGGATTTCCTAGCAACCATATCACTTCCTTTTGTTTGGATGCCAATAACAACTTATGGATTTCAACCTATGATGAAGGATTAATTAGAATTAACAAGGATGATTGTTTTCATTACAACAAAATTCACGAATCAACCAATCTTACTATTCATAAACTTATATTAAATCCTGCAACAGGAGACATTTGGCTTTTT
>CAJYBK010000160.1 GCA_913064955.1 uncultured Flavobacteriales bacterium | reverse complement strand
CTCTTCGTCTTTACTGAAGTCAAAGTCAACAATTGATCCACGCATTTTATAGGAGGTACTATCTTTTACATGATCGATGTTTCTCAAGTCATCACCTCCATACCAGTAACTAGCGTCAGAAAGCACATGCACAATCGTGAATGGATTTCTTTTGGGAGATTTAATAATATCAAGTTTTTTCATATTTACATCATACTTGTACAGCACTTTTGCTGCTATGTAGAGCTCATTAGTATGTTGATTGTAAGAAATGGAAAGAGGTAAGAAGTCTGTTTTGGTTGAGTTGAGGATTTGGCCAGTATATGTGTTCCAAAATCTCACGGTAGAATCATTACTGCAACTTATTAAGACGCTGTCGGACTTAATGAAAATCAAATCATTTATATGGTTGGAGTGACCCGATAATAGTCTTAATTGTTTTCCTGTTTCTACTTCCCAAAGTACAATGTTGTTGTCAAATCCTGCAGATGCAAATATGCTACCTGATGAAGAGTATTCAAGTTGATTGACTTCTGAAGAGTGACCTGTTTGCACAATAAATTCCGATGCTTGTGAAAGCACGTTTAGACTACTGAAAAAGAGGATGATTATGAATATAAACTGATTCATATTACAAATATAGTTAATTCCTACTTGCCTCTTTCAAAGGATGATTAATAGCTGATTACTTAATTTGAATCTTCAACTTTCATTGGTTAAGTCTTGTTTTGTAACTTTTTGAAAATTGACAAGTTATATTAGAACAAAACCTAAAACTTACGATTATGATAGCTTACGTACTTTCTTTATTTCTGGTTTTTTCACCAGTAGAATTGGCTAAACATGATGTGTTCGATATTCATGAAGCTGTGAGCAAAGAATTAATAACGGTAGAAGTGTTGTCAAAAGGGGATTATTCAGGTCAATGCATGGCGGTTGTGGTAAATCCACTTAAAGGAAATGGATATACATTGAGAATTCCAGCAGGGACACATTTTATTGCGGAGAATGATCCAGAGCAAGATATTTTTGTGGTTGAGGAGCAGTTATTGGTCATGACTAAAAAAGAGTCACAAACCTTTTCTGTAGAAGGGTTTTGTAGTCAGCATGATGATGCTTCGCCCGAAGAAGGGTCTAAGTTTAAAATGACTAAGACAAATGATGAGAAGTTGATGGAGTTGGCGAATTTTATTAATGGGAAAGGGTTCTCTGAAGATGCAAAGCAGTCAGCGATATGGGCTGTGTAGGATGGAGAGACGATTGCAGCGATATTTGAAGAAGATAAAGAAGAAGTTAAAGAGTTACGCAATTATGTATGTGAAATTACGGAAAGACCTAATCCTTGGTATAATACTGTTCAAGAATATCGAGTGACTGAGACTCGTAGGATTGAAACTTCTCCGGTGGTGATCGAAGGTATGTTGGAGTATGAGGTGAAAGAACCTGGTAAGATGAGGTTGTCTGTATATAAGGAGAATGGTGAGTTGGTAAGAGATGTCTTTAAGGATGTGGAAATTGCACACACTGGAGTTACCTCTTTTAATTTTAAAGGTAAGGTTAAAGGTTGGGATGAAGGAGGGTATGAAGTAAAGGTGTTTATCAATGAAAAGATGATTCATTTTATGCCTTTCGAAGTTTAGAGAAATAAAAAAGGACAATCTTAGATTGTCCTTTTGATTTTAGTTATTGAAATGATCTTTCATCCGTTGAAAGAACCCTTTCGCTTCTTTTGCATTTGGTGCAAAGTTTTCATTGTCCTGTAGTTTCTCTAGTGTAGCCCTTTCTTCTTTAGTCAATTTTTGAGGTGTCCATAGTTGAACGTTGATCAATTGGTCACCTTTCCCATATCCGTTGATGTCAGGTACTCCTTTGCCTTTGAGTCGAAGTGTCTTTCCGCTTTGTGTTCCTGGTTCGATTTTAATCTTTGCTCTACCGCCATCTACTAAAGGCACTTCAACACTTTTTCCGAGCGCAGCATCGATAAAACTCAAATGTAAGTCATAATGAATGTCTAGACCATTTCTCTCAAGAGTTTCATGTTCTATTCCTTCTATTTGGATCAAAAGATCGCCTGGTATTCCCCCTGGTATTTCGTTTCCGTTACCTTGCATGTTGAGTTGCATACCTTCTTCAACTCCTGCAGGAATATTGATAGTGATAATTGTCTCTTTCTTTTCTAGTCCATTCGCGTCTACTCCTGGAGGTCTATTTCCGATTGTTTGACCAGACCCTCCGCAGGTGTTACATGTGCTTGCCATTTGCATTTGGCCTAGCACAGTATTGGTGACTCTTACTGTTTGGCCTGTTCCGTTACAGGTGCCACATGTTTTGAAGTCAATGCCAGCGGCAGCAACCAGTTTGTTTACTTTTATTTTCTTCTCCACACCACTGACCATTTCGCCCAATGTCATCTTGATTTTAACGCGTAGGTCAGATCCTTTTCTTCGTCTTTGTCCTCCTCCTCTTCTTCTTCCGCCACCTCCAAAGGCTCCACCGAAAATGTCTCCAAAATGAGAGAATATGTCATCCATATCCATTCCTCCTCCGCCAAATCCACCACCTGGAGCATTGTGGCCGAATCTATCGTATTGTGCTTTCTTTTGGGAGTCACTTAATACATCGTAGGCTTCCGCAGCTTCTTTGAACTTTGTTTCAGCCGAACTGTCACCGGGATTTTTGTCTGGGTGAAACTGAATGGCAAGTTTTCTGTATGCCTTTTTAATCTCAGATTCTGAAGCGTTCTTAGAAACGCCTAATACCTCGTAATAATCTCTTTTACTCATAATAATATTTACTGTCCTACTACAACCTTGGCAAATCTCAGTACCTTGTCGTTAAGTAAGTATCCTTTTTCAATTACGTCAACAACTTTGCCTTTTAAGTCTTCAGAAGGTGCAGGGATTTGTGTCAAAGCTTCATGCTTGTTTACGTCAAAAGCTTCACCTAGTGATTCCATGGCTTTTAGGCCTTTGGCGGTAAGTGTTTGCGTAAGTTTATGGTGGATTAAAGTGAAACCTTCTTTTACGCTGTTAATGTCTTCAGCGTTTTCATTGTTAGCAATTGCTCTATCAAAGTCGTCAAGAGTTGGTATGATTTGTTTCATAACATCGCCACCAGCGTTTAATGATAATTCCAGTTTTTCCTTCGCAGTTCGCTTTCTGAAGTTGTCAAATTCACTAAATAATCTTATGTATTTATCGTGTAGTTCTTTGTATTCTATCTCTTTTTTCTCCAAGTCAGTAAGTTCTTCTGTTGGGGCATCGTTGCTTGATTCTTCATCTTGCTCCATGTTTTCTTGTTCATTAACGTTTTCTTCGTCTCTGATTATCTCTTCTTCGTTTGTATCTTTCTTACTCATTTTAGTCCGCTTTTTAAACATTGTATGCTCAAGGCAAAATCACTGCCAAATGAATATAGAAGTCATTATGTCATGTATCGGAATAAATATAGAAGAGGTGTCAGAATTAATAGGAAATGATGACACCTTTTTAATCGTCAAATGATGTCTAAGAGTGAGACGATGCTTTCGTTGACTTTGGTGGTTTCCGGGAGGGAATTTTCGAGTTTAACCAAGTTTAAGTTAAAATCCTTCTGCTTACAGAAGCCTATTCCTGAGTTTTCGTGATGAAATTCAGCTAAGTATTCCTGTTCTGTTTGACCAGGAGTAGGAACGAAGTAAATTGGTTTTTGTAAAATGGAAAAATCCATTATTGTGCTGTAACCAGATCTAGAAATTATACCTGCGCTTTTAGAAACAATGTCGTAAAATTCTTCTGTCTTTAAATGAGGAAAGTAGGTGAGATTGTCTTTTTTGAAATGATTGTTGTCCAAAGGTCGACCTCCAATTATGGCGCATTGTTCGCCTGAAGCAAGAAACTCTTCCTCTAATGTTTTGCAGAATACACTTCTTTGCGGTTCCGGTCCTGAAAGTATGCCGAGATATTTATAATGAATGTCATTATTCGTTGCAGCTTTGTTGAATCTTGAAATAGGACCAATGAACTTAAATCGATCTATTGAAGTTTTTGATAGTTGCCCTGCTAAAATATTGTCTTCGGTGTCTGGAATCACGCAATGGTGAAAATTGTCTATATAGTTTTTGTGAATTGAGTAAAGTAATGGTTTAATTAATGATGGTCCCTGAATGTTGATTTGATGTGTGATGTAGATGCTTTCCACTCTTGGGTGATAAAAGCCAAAGCGATTGTCTGATATTACAATGTCCTGAGGGTGTTCACCAATATAATTTTTTAACCAGTGATTTTCGTTTTTAATGGCTGTAAAAATTTTGGACGACTGTTTGGCCATGTTCCAAGTCATGGAGCCATTTACCGGATATTCTATATTGTACCCATCTAGAAAGGCATAGGTGATAGTAGGAAAATGCTCCTTAAGAATTGATTTCTGCTGGTCGTTCACGGCAGCAGTAACTTTGTGTCCTTTATCAAGTAGGTTATAGATAATAGGGATGCATCTGGAGGTGTGTCCAAGTCCCCAATCTAATGGAGCAATAATTATATTTTTTCCCGTTCTACTCAATTGTGAAATAATGCGTTAGTCTCTTCAATAAAACCTAAAATATCTTCTCTACCTGTTCCTTTTTCAGATGAACTAAGAAACATCGGAGGGAAGGATGCCCATTGCTCTGACATGGTTTCCTTGTATTTCTCTATATTTTCAATTTTTTCTCTTTGATTTAGTTTGTCCATTTTTGTGAATATAATCACAAAAGGGATTTTCTTTTCGCCACAGTACTCCATGAATTCAATGTCGATTTTTTGCGGTTTGATCCTGCTGTCAATAAGCACGAAAGTGCACATGAGGTTAGGGCGGTGATGAAGGTACTGAAGCGTGAAGTTTTGAAATTTAGTTCTCAGCGTTTTAGATACTTTGGCATATCCATAACCGGGTAAATCAGCAAGGTACCATTCGTTGTTAATCCCAAAGTGGTTGATTAATAGTGTTTTTCCAGGTGTTCCGGATACTTTTGCTAATGCTCTCCTTTCAGTAAGCATGTTGATTAAAGAGGATTTCCCTACATTACTTCTTCCTATAAATGCATATTCAGGTAGTACTGGCTTTGGGCATTTTTGCCAATCAGTATTACTCATTAAAAATTTTGCTTCTTTAATTACCATTATTGCTTTCCTGAATATGTATTGATGTGTCTGTCTTTTTTGCTTTCGTAAATGTCATCTATTGTAACTAATATGCCGGTTTCTTCTACATCACCAAAATGGTCATTTAGGGCAGTTCCAAATGTCTTCATAGTTGCGGAGAGATTCATGTATGCGTTAATCAAAGGAGGTATGTTTTCTCCTAAGTCTCTTACTTCGCCATTAAGTAGTTTGTGACCTTCTTTGTAGGTGAGGTTGTTGAGTTCTTCTAAAAAGTCTGCTGTATCAGTGTGCAGGGGTAGAGGTCTTTTAGGTGTTAAAAGTTTATCATTGTCAGGAAAGTAATAGTTCATGAAACTCAGAATAAGATCTCTCGCCTTTTGGTTGAAGTCCAGATACATGGTTACCTTTCCGAAAAAATACTTTATCTCCGGATTATCTACAACAATAGCTCCTAGTCCATCCCATAAATTATCTAAAGAAAATAGTCCGTTTCTATTGGTGGGGCTGGGTTGATATTTTGGTTGGACAAAAGATCTGCCTAGTTCAATTGTCGAACTGTAGTATTCTGAAATAAACTTTTGATCAAAATTAAATAAATGACTTGTAGCTAGTTCAGGTACTTGACCAATTATGGAGGCTTTTTTACAATGAATAAATCTATAGCCACCTACAATTTCTTCCAGTTCTGGGTCCCAAACGATTAGTTGTTGGTATGGTGCAGTGTCATGAATGTCAAAATGATCTATGTCAGCTGGTTTGCCTGTTCCGCCTCCTGCTGCTCTAAATGTTACCTCTCTAAGTCTACCTACTTCTTCGAGTAATTTAGGCGCGTTTCTATGGTCGAAAATATAAATTTCGTTGTTCCCTTTGTTGGTGTTTCTTACAAAGGTTTCTGAGTTAAGTTCTTTTTTTAGTAACTCTTTATGAATGGGCTGAATAATATCTTGCATGACTTCTTATCCTTGTGTAACAAAGTTAAGAATTATACAGTAGAAAAGATTCGAATTAGAAGATTAAAATTAACCCGAAACTGTTAGGAACATTATTCTGTTGAAGATGGTGCTATAGAATAAACATGGTCCTTGAGCCATTGGACCCAAACCTCTGGTTTTTTATCTTTGGTAAAAGTGCTTGCGGGTAGAGGTTTCCCGAAAGTAATATGTATGCTTTTGTTATTTTGCTTATACATTTCGTCTGCCAGAAAAAACATTTCTAAATTGGCCTTAATTCCTATTTTTTTTCTCCAATAGGATAGGTTGTAAAATTTCTTAGAGTTATACGCCTCGATATGCACCGGCACAATTGGTTTGTTGTATTCAATGGATTTTTGGATAATGCTTTTTTTCCATCTTAGGTCTTTAATTTGTTTTCCTTTCTGTCTTCTTGAAACCATCCCAGCTGGGAATATGATAAGACAATTGTCAGAGTTGTAAACTTGTTCAAAGGCTTCTCTGTTCTTTTTGTCGTTTTTTCCAAGCTTGTTAACAGGTACAAAAATGTCTTTCATTGTTTTAACTTGCATTAAAACATCATTGACAAAAAACTTTAAATCAGATCGTACATTTAGGCAAACTTGAATTAGAGCTGCTCCATCTAGCCCTCCGAGCGGGTGGTTAGCTGTAATGTATACTCCACCTTCTTTGGGTAGGTTTTCGATGCCGGAGTAGGTGACAATTGGCCCCATTTCTTTCATGCCTATTTCGATGAATTCTTTCGTGGATGCATCTTTAGTGCGATAGAATAAGTCGTTTAAATCATCCTCATGAAGTATCTTCTTTATATAGTTTAATAAGAAGCCGGGCATCCATTTTAGGAGTTTGGGGTTTTTGTCCTGAATTGCTTTTTCTACGTTGATCAGTCGTTCGTTTTCAGGTACAATTGCCTTGTTTTTTTTCTTGCCGCTTTTCATTTCTTACAAATTCTTTTGCAAATATATTCAATTCTCAGCATAAGAAACCGGTTCAATTCTTTATTGGGTTTTAACATTTGCTTGTTTATAATTCCCCACTTTTTCCCACTAAAAATATTCAGCCTCAAAAGTCTTCTAAAGTACTTTAAATAAAGAAGTTTTGGTATTGTTAAATATTTGGTATATTTTTGTTTTGCACGAAAGTTATTCACAATGTAAAAATTGTGGGAAAATGTGGGAGAATAATTTTTAGCTTTACACACTAATTCGCGCGATTAACAAACATGATTGGATTTATAGGAGAATATCACTGCAAAATGGACACGAAGGGTCGCCTTTCGTTGCCTGCTGATATGCGTAAGCAACTCTCTCCTGAAGATGCTGAGAGTTTTGTGATTTCGCGAGGAGTAGATGATTGTCTTTCTCTTTATCCTATGTCTGAATGGTCTAGGGTGATGGATAAGTTACGGTCGCTTAACAGGTTTAAGGCTAAGGATAGAAAATTCGCTCGTATGTTTCAAAAAGGTGCAATCAAAGTGTCGCTTGACTCTAGTGGAAGAATTCTTTTTCCTAAGACTTTAGTTGAGTGGGCTGGTATCCAAAAAGACATCGTCATGGTGGCTAATGTGGACTTATGGGAAATCTGGGATAAGAAAAGATATGAAAGTCTTTTGTCTGAAGATTGGGATGAGTTCGAAGATTTAGCTGCGGAAGTAATGGGCGATGATGATGGGGAATAGTGAATATCACATACCAGTTCTTTTACATGATGCTGTAGAAATGTTAATTACAGATGCTTCTGGCGTATATGTGGATGTCACATTCGGTGGTGGCGGTCATTCTTCTGAGATATTGAATCAAATTTCATCGGATGCAAAATTGGTTGCTTTTGATCAAGATGCTGATGCGTTGGATAATTTATTGGATGATGAGCGATTTG
>CAJYBK010000159.1 GCA_913064955.1 uncultured Flavobacteriales bacterium | reverse complement strand
TTTAGCTGCATCTGCTGCAGTAGCAGTTTCAGACGTTCCTTTTAATGGACCAGTTTCTGAAGTTAGAATTATTAAAAAAGATGGTCAATTCTTAGTTAACCCAACATTTGAAGAAATGAAAGGTGCTGAAATGGATATGATTATTGCAGGTTCTATGGATTCTATCAACATGGTTGAGGGTGAAATGAACGAAGCTTCTGAAGCAGAAATGTTAGAGGCTATCAAAGCAGCTCACGTAGTTATCAAGGAGCAATGTCAATTACAATTGGATATCGCTGCACAAGTTGCTACAGCAAATCCAAAAAGAGAATATTGTCACGAAAAAAGCGATGAGGATTTAAAAGCAAAAATCCATGATTTTGCATACCAGAAATGTTATGACATTGCAAAACAAGGTATCGCTGATAAAGCAAAAAGAGCTGAATTGTTTGGAGCAGTTAAGGATGAATTAATTGAATTCCTTGGTGAAGAAGTTGTCTCTGAAAATAAATACCTTATCGGTCAGTATTATAAAGCTACCCAAAAAGCAGGTGTTCGTAGAATGATGTTGGATACTAAAGGTAGATTAGATGGTCGTCAATTGGATGAAATTAGACCAATTTGGGGTGAAGTAGGATACCTTCCAGGTAATGTACATGGTTCTGCTGTGTTTACTAGAGGAGAAACTCAATCGTTAACAACATTGACTTTAGGTTCATCATTAGATGTTCAGAGAAAAGACAATGCTTTAATGACAGATGATCAAGATTTCATCTTACACTATAACTTCCCTCCATTCTCAACTGGAGAAGCAAGACCAATTAGAGGTACTTCAAGAAGAGAGGTAGGACATGGTAACTTAGCCTTAAGAGCTTTGAAGCCAATGCTTCCTCAAAAACCAGAATTCCCTTATACAATAAGATTAGTTTCTGAAATTTTAGAATCAAACGGTTCGTCTGCGATGGCAACAGTTTGTGCTGGTACTTTGGCATTACTTGATGGTGGTGTTAAAATGAAAAAGCCAGTTTCTGGAATTGCAATGGGATTAATTTCTGATTCTAAGACAAAAGAGTTCTGTGTACTTTCTGATATTTTAGGTGATGAAGATCACTTAGGAGATATGGATTTCAAAGTAACAGGTACAAGAGATGGAATTACTGCTTGTCAGATGGATATCAAAATTGATGGTTTGGATTATGCATTGCTTGCACAAGCATTGGATCAAGCTAGAAATGGAAGACTTCACATCTTAGATAAAATCAATGAAGTAATTGCTGCTCCTAGAGAAGATTACAAAGGACACGTTCCAAGAATTGAAAGTATCGTTGTTCCTGGTGATGCAATTGGTGGAATCATCGGTAAAGGTGGTGAAACTATTCAAGGACTTCAAAAAGAAACAGGTACTACAATCTCTATTGATGAAATGGAAGATGGATCTGGATTAGTAGAGATATTCTCTAACAATAAAGAAGGAATGGTAGAGGCGATGCGTCAAATTAAAATGATTGCTTTCCCTCCTGTTGCAGAAGTTGGAGCAACTTATAATGCTAAAGTGAAAAACTTAGTAGCGTTTGGAGCATTCTGTGAAATACTTCCAGGTACTGATGCTTTATTACACGTTTCCGAGATTGCTTGGGAAAGAGTTGAGAAGCCAGAAGATTACCTTAAAGTAGGACAGGATATTGAAGTTAAAGTGATTGGGAAAGATCCTAAAAACGGTAAGATGAAAATATCTAGAAAAGTGTTACTTCCTAAACCAGAGAGACAAGCAAAGCCTGAAAGTGCTGAGTAAGTTTTAGTTTAGTTATAAACTCATATAAATCCTCTAATTATGAAAATAGTTAGAGGATTTTTTTTGCGCAAACTAATCCTCAAAAATCAAAATTGATTGAACAGGGTAGTGGTCAGAAAGACCTACTGTTTTACCGTAAACTTTTTTTGAGTCATCCTTATCCCATTCTGGTCCTATCAAATATTTGTATGATGTTAGTTTAATCTCACTTTTTATAGAATTATAGAGAAAGATATAATCTAATGTGTTTTTGACTTTCTTTTCTCCAGAACTGATTTTCGTAATGTCATAATGACGTTTATTCTTTGTTTTGAAAACCTTGGTCATCTTTCTATAATTGACACTGTCTGAAATATTGATATTGAAGTCGCCCCCTATAAACACATAGGGAGTTTTATAGTAAGCACTTTTGGCTAATGAATCTTGAATCATTTGCATTTGATCCAATGCAATAGATCTTGGAGGCTCGCTATTTAAATGCGTGTTGATTATTGATATAGTCTTATTGTTAATTTTAGTATTAATCATTTGCGCCCCTTTATAAGCCATGCAGTCAGAACCGCTGCATTGATTAAACTTTACTACGCCCTCTATGCTGAATGGTGTTTTAGAGAAAATAAGAAGACCACTATTGGTTTTAAACAATTTACCTCTAGCTGAGTTGACTATCGGTGTATGGTAGGGGTATACTTTTGATAAATGATTAATTAATTGCTTTCTTCTTTTGGAATGAAAGACTTCCTGAAAAAGTAACAAATCATTTTCTCTGTTTTCGTTGAAGTAGCGAATGATTAATTGTGTTCTTTTCTTTTTTTTAGTTCTAAAAAATACTGGAGAAGGTAATAAGTGTAAATTCCAACTTGTAATAACCAAAGAATCTTTAGGAACGGACTGACCAAGCATGCTTTTGGAGAATGCTGAGCAGTTAAGAACTATAAAAAAAATAGCTAACCTACTTAAGAATACCATTGAATCTAATTTTGAAATAACCTTCAAACAAGGTTTTTAAATCTAGTTTCTGCGTTTCCATAAAATCGGATTCTAAAATTGCTGTAAAAAAAAGGTCGTCATTTAAAACTAAAATATCTGCGGATAGATTGATAAATACATTTTTTTTAATCCCGTCTTCATAAAAGTCTCTTAGTGTGTCTAATGACATTTTCTTGAGTTCCAATATTGCTTTATATAAGTCAGGATAGACCATCGCTATGTCTTTTAGGAATACTGGCGTGATTCCATCGATAGCATCAATCGTAACTGAAACTGCATTTTTGTATCTGGTTTTATGATCAAACTTTTCGTTGAGTATGATATCTTTGAAGGAAGCAATCTTTTTTAACTTATCCTCCATGATAAACTGAACAATCTCTCTTTTAGATTCAAAGTATTTATATAAAGTTGCTTTCGACTTTCCCGACACTTCACAAAGTTTGGTTGTAGATTGATTTTGGAACCCTTCCTCCATAAATAAAGAAAATAGGGCAGAAGCAATTTCTTTTTGCTTATTTATATTTTGTATTCTCGGTTTGTCTACTGGAATTCTTCCCATGAGTAATTTCTTTTTATCTTAGACAAAGATAGAAAATGATTTCTAGGAAATTGCGCTAACTATTTGTTAGTCATTACTATCTAATTTTAAAATTAATCTATTCATTTGTCAGATTATCTGTGGTAAGGTCTCATCCTTTCTCACATTCTAAACAAAAACATAGAAATATTTGAAAAATTGAAAAATATGTTTAATTTTACCACTTATTAAACTAACTGAATACTACTGTATTTAACCTTAACTGAGTAATAATCAGAACTATGAAGAAAATATTACTAACCTTTTCAATTGCTTTAAGTGGCTTATTTGCTACGGCACAGCAAGATTATCAATTCACACACTACATGTTTGACAATTTGTCTTTCAATCCAGGTTATGCAGGGATTACAAAGTCTATTTGTGGAACAATGTTGTTTAGACAGCAGTGGGCGGGTTTTGATGGTAGTCCTACTACCGGATTGATTAATATCCATGCTCCAGTTAAATTCTTGAGAGGTGGTTTAGGATTAACTTATGTTAATGATCAGTTAGGTTTTGAAAAAAATAATTTAGCAAGATTATCTTATTCTTATCATTTAGGTTTAGGGCCTGGTGATTTGGGGATTGGTGTTTCTGCTGGAATCATTCAAAAAAGTATTAATGCTACATGGATTACTCCTGATGGAACACCAGCGGCTGATGATATGAGTATTGCAACAAGTGGAGGTAGTGACTTAGTTCCTGATATTAACTTGGGTGTTTTTTACCAAACTAATCAATTATATATGGGGATTAGTGCAACTCACCTTGGGCAGTTTGATATGGATAATTTGAATTTACAAAATGTTCATCACTTTTGGATTACGGCAGGGTATAAATATCAAATTAATCAAGAATGGGTTTTGAGACCATCTGTTCTTGCTAAAACTGATGTTGCTTCTACTCAAATTGATTTGAATGTAAATGTGCTATTCAGAGATATGGTTTGGGCAGGTGTTTCTTACAGATTGTCTGATGCAATTGCTCCAATGTTAGGTTATCAAACCAAGATTGGAGATGGATTATTAAGAATTGGTTACGCATATGATGTAACCACTTCGAAGTTGAAGGGTTATAGTAATGGTTCACACGACATAATGTTGAATTATTGCTTTAATTTAGAGAAACCACCAGTATTACAGAAATCAAAGAATCCAAGATTCTTATAAAAATTGTTCTTAAAATTGAAACCAAAATCATTTAGCTCCGTTAAACGCACTTCAAATGTCATCGGGTTGTGAACAAATGACAGTTGAAAAACCAAGAAAGGAAGTTAAATAAAAAAAGGTAGCATGAAAAAGTTGTTGTATTTAATCATAATCGCCCTTGCAGTGTCAAGTTGTGCTGATTCTAACAGAGGAGAATTAGTCGGTGTGCTCGGAAGAAGAGCTTGGTATCATCCTGATTTATATGGGATGCTATATATACCTGCAGGAGGATTTACCATGGGTCAAAGTGATCAAGATGTGCCGTTTGCTCAATATACTAGAGCAAAGACTGTATCAGTTCAGGCATTTTACATGGATCAAACTGAAATTTCAAACAATGAATACCGTCAATTCGTTTATTGGGTAAGAGATTCGTTAGCGCGAAGATTATTAGCCGATGGAATGGGACCTGATGGTTGGACGATTCCTGTATTGGATGATGCATTGGAAGAAAAAGACGAAAGTGAGTGGATTTTAGATTGGAGAACCCGATTGGATTGGGAAAAGCATGCTGAAAATACTCAGTTTGAATATTTGGCTGAGATGTACCTTGGTGAAAGTGATCGTTTCTATGACCGTATGGAAATAGATACAAGAAAGTTAATGTTTGAGTACTACTGGGTGGATATGCAAGAAGCTGCTCGTAAAGGACGTCCTTTGATTAAGAAGATTTCAAATGCTGATTATGACGCGGATCCAGAACACCGTGTTACTATGCAGAATGGATATTTACCTTTCCCTCAAGATGGAACAGTACAACAAGGAAAAGACTTAAACTTAGGTCAAAGAAACTCGAAAGGTCAAAATAATGCTATCAGAGGCCACGAGGATAGAAGCAGATTTATTATTAAAGAAGTGATTAATGTTTATCCTGATACTTTATGTTGGATACATGACTTCACGTATAGTTTCAATGAGCCAATGACCAATATGTATTTTTGGCACCCTGCTTATGATGACTACCCTGTTGTAGGTGTTACTTGGCAACAAGCAAATGCATTTAACGTGTGGAGAACACAATTGTTAAATACTTGGAGAAGCGCAAATTGGGATTCATATGTTCAAGATTTTAGATTGCCTACTGAGGCAGAATGGGAGTACGCATCAAGAGGTGGTTTGGATTTAAGTCCATATCCTTGGGGTGGTCCTTACATTAGAAACTCAAGAGGGTGTTTCTTAGGTAACTTTAAACCAATGAGAGGAAGGTATATGGAGGATGGTGGTTTTCACACTGTTTCCGTTACTTCTTATAACCCTAATGATTACGGTTTGTTTTGTATGGCTGGAAATGTTTCAGAGTGGTGTAGTACTGCTTATGACGAGTCGGCTTATGAGTTTTCTCATGATTTGAATCCTCAATACACTTACCATGCATTGGATCATGATCCTCCAGCAATGAAGAGAAAAGTGATCAGAGGTGGATCATGGAAAGATATCGGATATTATCTACAAACAGGTACAAGAACATTCGAGTACCAAGACTCTGCTAAGTCATATGTAGGATATAGAAGTGTGATGACTCACTTAGGGAGAGGTGGAGCAGATAAAGATGTGACAGCAGACGGATTGAAATAATCCATTTAAAAAAGGAATCAGTAAAATCAAATAATAATTGTCTAACTAAAAAAAGCAAGGAAAATGAGTGGAAATGGTTTTTTCGCAAGTAAGAGATTTAAGAACATCATGAAATTCGTTTACGGATGGGGTGGTGCAATCGTAATTATTGGAGCAATTTGTAAAATTTATCACATACCTGGACCCTACCTATTGATAGGTCTATTGGTTGAGGCGGTGATCTTTATTTTATCAGCATTTGAACCATTACACGAAGAAGTGGATTGGACTTTAGTTTATCCTGAATTGGCATTAGGTCATTCTCAAGATGAATTACATGGATTACCAGAAGTAGAAGAAATGGAATCAGTTGAAGAAGGAAGTGATCTTTCTGTTGTAGAGCAATTAGATTCTATGTTAGCTGACGCTAAGATTGAACCAGAATTGATCGCAAGTTTAGGGGAAGGATTAAGAAATCTTTCTACTTCAGCATCAGGAATGGGTGATTTGACAAAAGCAACTGTAGCAACTGACGCTTTTGTAGGTAACATTGAATCTGCATCTTCTAGAGTAGGAGCTTTATCTGAGGCGTATGAAAGTGCATCAGCAGCTTTATTAGGACTAACAAACACGCAAGAAGCAGGTGCTAACTTCGGTGAGCAAATGACAAAAGTTTCGGGTAACTTATCTGCACTTAATAGTGTTTATGAAATGCAATTGAAAGGTGCAACTGAGCACTTGAATGCTACAGAATCTATGTACGGTGGAATCAATGAGTTAATGACTAACTTACATTCTTCTTTAGATGATACTAAGAAATACAAAGAGACAATGGCTTCATTAAGTCAGAATCTGTCTGCATTGAATACTGTTTACGGTAACATGCTGAACGCTATGAATGTAAATACTAATGGGTAATAAATTGAGTTGTATTAATTCAAGAATTATTTAATTTATTAATCTATTAAAATTTAACAATTATGGGAGGAGGTAAGGAAACCCCAAGACAAAAACTAATTGGACTGATGTACTTAGTACTGATGGCCCTTTTAGCGATGAACGTTTCAAAAGAGGTTATTAATGCGTTCGTAACGCTTAATGATAAAATTGAAGCTGGAAATACAATTATCAAAGGGACAATGGATGGTGCTTACGGATCTTTCGAGCAAGCAATTGCTGGAATCCAAGCAACAGGAGGTTCTAAAGAAGATATAGAAAACATAAAGAAAATTCAGGCGCAAGCTATTCAAGTAAAAGAATGGTCTAAAGGACTAACTAACTACTTTGTAGAGCAATCTAGTGAATTGATTAAGTTTGCTCAAGACGAAGCTTTTGGAACTCAACATGAAGGAGAACCAACAGGAACACAACACTACAGTACTACGGACGATGGTTATCATCAACTTTATCCTTTAATGCACTTATCAAAGAAGGATGATTATGATGCTGCTACTAACATGTATGTTGGTGAAAGCCATGCAAGTCCTAAGGGACAGTATATTGTGGATAGTATTTTGGATTACAGAAATCGTTTATGTACTTTAATTGCTACTTATAAAGATGATAAGGGTAACGACTGGAGTTTTACTCCATCAGATGTTAAGTATGAAACAGAAGGAGATCCAGAATCGCTGAAAAAGTTTCAAGAAGGTGTAGAAGCTTCTTTGAGTACGGTGAATCCTGCGGATACTGCCTTAATTAAGCAATTGTATAGTATACTTACACCACCTGAAGTAACAGATAATCATGGTGAAAAGTACCCATGGATTGCAAAACAATTCGATCACGCTCCTTTAGTAGCTGCGATTGCAATGTTTACAGCTATTAGATCTGATATTCTTCAGGCGGAGAACAAAGCAGTTACGCACATTGCTAGTAGAGTATCATCTCCTAAATTTAACTTTAACAAGATTGAGCCATTAGCGTTT
>CAJYBK010000158.1 GCA_913064955.1 uncultured Flavobacteriales bacterium | reverse complement strand
CTTTACCAAACAAATAGAGTAACGCTAACTGCATACAATATTATAGATGTTCAGCTTACAGGAGCCATTAACGAAAAACATTCTTTAATTGATTATTTTAATGAATTATCAATTACTTCTCATGCCTCTTTTGAAGAACAATCAAGATCAAACTTAATTGATAATCTTTTACTTAGAGAAGTATCCGGTGAAATGGTACTTCCCACACGTAAGCCTAAAACGGACATTGCTACTGGTGGTAAGCAAATACGTGGGGGAATTGTTTATCAGTCTACCCCAGGATTGCATGATAATGTAATTGTACTTGACTTCGCAGGTATGTATCCTTCGATTATAATAGCCTTAAATATATCACCTGATACCAAAGACCCCAATGGTGATGTTGTGGCTGCAAATGGCATTAGGTTCAATTCTAAGACTATTGGAGTTATACCCAGGATTCTAAAAAAGCTCAAAGTTAAGCGTAAAGTTTATAAGAAATTAAAAGCTGAAGCAGAATCAAAGGCTCTTGAAGAAGAAAGAACGTTAAGTGAAGCAACTGCGCTGACAAAATCTCTCATAAAACAGTATGATTTAAAGCAATACGCAATTAAAGTGTTGATGAACGCTTTCTATGGAGTTATGGGATACGAGAGATTTAGACTCGCTGACGCTGAAATGGGAGATGCGATCACTTCAACTGGTCAAAAGTTATCAACTTCATGTAAATTGTATGTGGAAAATACAAGTGTCATATTTAAGGATAAGGAAATAAAAATTCAAGTTATATACGGTGATACTGATAGTTTATTCATTAAAGTTCTCGGGGATTATTCTCCAGAAGAGCTTAAAGAAATCGCAGGTATAATGACAAAAGGCGTTAACGATGAAATTAATAGGTTAATGAAAGACCTGTTTAATGTCACTGAGCATGATGTTGAAATTGAAGAAGATAAGATATTTAAAACACTTTTCCAGGTTCCGGCAAAATCCGGGGAAGGTGCAAAAAAGAGATATGCTGGGATCATTTACAAGTTTAATGAAGTAGGTAAACATGTAGGAGAAAAAGAAGTTGTTAAAGGCTTCCAAATGGTTAAGGCTGATAGCACCAAATTAACGAAAGATGTTCAGCAACATTTAATTTTCGAATTGATCCTTAAAGGTGCCACTAAAGAAGAAGTAAGAGAGTATTTACTTAACATAAAGAATAATTTCGATGAGGGTAAAATACCGAATCAAGACCTTTCAATTAGAGCCCCGTTACATAAAGAAATCAAAGAATATGGTAATCTTCAGCAAATTAACGGTATGAAAAATGCAAAAGAATATTTAAAACGAGATATTCAGGTTGGGTATGTAGGTTCCTTTTATAAACTTTCTCAATCGCCTTATAAATACCCAGCACATGATGTTATAGTTCTTGACTTTGACGAAGACCTTCCTGATGGATATGAAATTGATAAAAAATGGACGTGGGAAAGAGCAATGTATAAACCCACAGTTACCATACTTGATGCATACGGATTATCATGGGATTATATAAAAACAGGCAGAATGAACAAAGAATTATCTAAAATCTTTAAGTTCTCTACTAAGGGAGCGGAGAAAACCCCTGCTGAAATAAAGGAGAACGATGAATTCTATGAAAAAATAGAATATGAAGAAGCATGCCCAGAACCAGAACCAGTCAAAGTTAAAACAGTTCCTAAGAAAGTTCCGGCCACAATTACTGTAGAAGGTGTGGAATATAAATTAAAAGATGCTTATGCTTCTAATGCCGATGCAACTGAACATGAAATAGAACTTACAAATAATTCAGTTAAATTTAAGATTTTGAAAATTAATGATTTGACTGTGTTTTATGAAAAACCAGAGCCAATTGGTGCAATTTCCAAATATATGAAAATCAAGTGATTTCCCAAACTTTAAATATCATTAAATCTAATTAACATTGATTAAAATGATTCATAGAACAACTAAAGCAGACATTGAAGCGGTACTTGAGACAATTAATAGTATAATCCCAAAAAGAAATAGAATCATTTTAGAGTCGAGAGATGGAATGAATATAATCGTTCTGTATAAAGGTGGTCTTCCTGAGAGAGTGATGATGAGTAGTGGAGCAACTGGTCAAACTTATACATTTCTGGCAGGTTTCCTTGAAGGTATGTGTGTAATGTTATAAAAACTTGTGAAATTAAGGTGTTTAAATGTCTTCGCAAAAGTCTTTAGGTGCATTGTTAATATTAATTTCAATTTTACTTTTATCTATGTCTTTTGGGCATGAATATGTAGGAGAGTTGATGGCAGCTTCATCCCTGGTAATCACCCCATCTGCTATGGAAGTCACCCCTGGCTCAACAGTAGTTCTTAATTATGAATTCACTTCATCTTGGGGTACTCGTGTATGGAACTTTAATTTAGATGGTGGAGGATACGATTCATGGTCGCCCAAAGTGACACTTAATTATGGGGAACCTTACTACAATTCGTTTACTGTAACTGCACCCAGTTCTCCGGGCACAGTAACATACGAAATCAAACCTTATTTTTATGTTCCGGGACATATACTAACTGGAAATCCATCACAAAAAGTAACAATTACTGTTGCTGAACCGGAAGTGTTTGAATATGATTTGACCGTAAAAGTTGTAGATTCTGATTCAAATCCATTATCTGGTGCGGAAGTTTTGATTAATACAGGAGTAATTGGTGTTACTGACTCTTCGGGAACTGTTATAAAACAAGACTTATCTGGAAGTTATACAGTAACAGCGACAAAAGAAGGTTATAATGCTGATAGCGCTTCCGTATCAATGACAGCGGATAAAACAGTAACAGTACAACTTATTCCAATAGATGAAGACCCTACACCTGAACCCACCGGAGAACCTGGGGAAACACCCACACCGATAGCTACATCACCAAATGGAGAACCTATTACAATTGCTCCTGTTCCCACACCTGTTAAATACAAATTTGTTGTTGAAATGCTCGACAACAGTGATCCGCAAGAGCCGATTCCAGATGTAAAAATAATGATCAATGGAAAAACGCATTATAGTAATACAGAAGGTAAAGTGACTTACATATCCGATCCGGGTGAAGCATTAAATTTAGTTATTACAAAAGAAGGTTATAACACATTCACAAAGAGTTATGTTGTCGCATCAAATACAGTTGTGAAAATAACACTGGCTTCCAGTGGAGGGGATTTCTTTTTAGACTTAGACTTAAAAGAGGACAATCCATTTTACGATCCAGAGGGTATGTTTAATGTAATACCTACGTGGGTAGCAGTTTTAGCAGTATTGTTTTTTATTGTTGGAATGTATTTAATCTTAAAAGAAGGAAACTTAAAGAAAGAATGAATAGGAGAAAAGAAATATGCCATTAAGAACACCAAGTAAATTTGTTGGTTCAATAACGTCTGTGCCTTATATTGTGAGGTTTGTAACTCATGGAGCAGCAATAAAATATTCGAGTATTGTAAAGACCTTAAATAAAAAACGGATGAATGTGCCGTTAGGAACCACGACAGTTACGTACATAGGATTTACAGGTTACAGAGAAATCATGGAATTTCCTGATATAAATAAGGGAAGTATGTTTCAATTAATTGAAAGTTTGCCTCCTTCTTTAATTGATCGTATAAGAATGGAAGGTGAAAATTTTACAGACATGCCCGAAGGTGTGATTTTAACATTATTTGTGTATCAAATTGAATGATAGGAGAACGATAAATATGAAGCAATATCAACTTACAGTTCCACCAACAATGGAAATGGGATCGTATTCAACGATCATGACAGAAGGCCCCGAGGAAACAAAGGCAAAAACAGCACTATGGATTTATAATAATGCTCGTGCTCATGATGGACTTTCTCCACTCAGTCGAATGCCCAATGGCACTAAATACACACTAATTAAATGAGGAGATGAGAAATATGGGTTGGTCATGCACAATGGCAGCAGATAATTCAATGAGAGCGATTCAGGATATACTTCCTTCTAAATCTAATTTCTGGGATGATGATAAAGGACAAGAATTCTTTTTGGAAATGGGAAGAGAACACGAAAGCGGCGCAATAACAGGCACTGTATTCAATGAAAAAGGATATAAAAAAGGCGGATTGAGAATAGAACCCAATGGTTTTATCACAAGATGGCCTCATTTGCCTAAAATAGCAAGGGAAGAAGTGAGAAGAATTAATAAGTCAATTTAAGTGATAAGGTGTGGGAATATGCAAAAAAATACAATGAATCTACCTAACGGCACTGAAATAATATATTATACAGAGTATAGTATCGTAAAAATCGGTGCGTATGGTAATAAAACCCATGTCGGAGAGGCAATGTCATCAATACGAGAGTCAGACTTCGGTAAAATGCATCCACCTTCTGCATGGTGTGAGTCTGGTGGTTATAGTCACAGATATGTTTCAGTAATTACAAAAACTGGAGTGCATAAAGTAACATGTGAAAAATGCCAAGAAATGTTGGGTAGTGATACTATTGATCTTGATGAGAGAAACACAGAAGATTATAAATCCTAATATAATCGCTTCGAGTGTATAATGATCACGGAACCTGAATTACTCTGGGAAAGTAAAAACAAGAGATGGCAGATATATCTCGATAACGGTAAGTTCACAATAGATGAAGTGATCCCAGGTTACGTTTTTTATCCTTTTTCGGATTCTAATGGGAAAACAACATTTCCATCAATGTCTGATATTCCCAAATATGTGAAAGAAAGATACAAAAAAATTATAAAAAATAAACCTTGTTGAAAACATTTTTATTTTTCAAACACTATACGTATCAGCACATTTTAACCAAGTATTTATATCATAACGGTTAATAAAGTGATAATAGAAAAAAACGAAAAAAACACTAAATACTTAAAGGTAAAAAATGATACGAGAAAATATTGAAAACGCCGGAATTTTTTGTTTATTAATTGCTTTATTAATGACAATATGCGCTTTAATTACAGAAATTTTGCAGGAATATTTTAATGTCTTACAAGGGTTCGACCATTTTAGTATTAAATTTATGATTTTTGTCGCATTTTTAGTGATTTTAGGAGTAACGTTATCGATCATAGACAAGATTGTAAATAAAAAAGAGAATATTGTTTTGCGTAGTATTCACTGAGTAAAACAGGAGATAAAATTGTGGATAAAAAATTTATTAATGAACTTCCAGAAGAAGAGCGTCTTAAAATTGGTGAACTCATTAGAAATATGTCAAACAGCTATAATGAACTTCGTACTATTTTATTCGTTTATGATGATGAAAAAAACGCAACTGATGAGAAAATTCAGGCATCATCTGAGTTGATGGATTCGTTTATGGAGTGGACTAAAGGAGATAACTTTGAGTCTATTGGGGAAAGTGTATTCCAAGATTCTGGTGCAATGATAAGAGAGATTTTCAAAACCATCGGTGTGGATGAGGATGAAAATGACTTGAGCAGGTTCATTTAGAAAACAATAATGATAAAATATGATTGGTAATAAGTTTATAAGTAGTGTTGGTATAGGAATACCACGAAATGTTCCTATTATCGAAATAAAAGAGAACGGAGAATATGTAGACACTGGAGATTCAGTGCCTGTACTTTGGTGTCACAATTGCCTTTTTGGATCACCTAAAAATTGCCCAAAAGGAATTTTCAATTTATGTCATCCCGAGAGTAAGAATATAAAAACGGGTCGGTAGGGTAGGTCTGGTATCCTAAAGCACGATATCGATAAAAGGAAAGCTTTGACAGTGGTTCAAATCCGCTCTAACCCACTTAATATTTAATAATGGAGAAGAATTTGCAAATCCCAGCGCCAGTAGAACCCACGAGAATTCCAGCAACGTTTCCTACAATAAAATCATGTTTTTCACATGAAACGTTTTATCCACTTCAAGAGAAAATCCTGGATATTCTTCAAGCCAATTATGATGAATTTGAATATTTCATTTTAGAAGCTCCTCCAGGTGTAGGAAAAACGGCAATAGCAGATGCTTTTATTGGATTTCATAAACACGGAGAGGTTCTTACAAAACAAATTCGTCTTCAAGATCAATATATCAGTGGTTACGGGTTTAAAAAAGTACAGGGCAGAAGGCATTTTAATTGTTTAGTAGAAGCATTACCTTGTAGCCGGGGAAAATGTCTATCAATTAGCGAAGATGAAGACGTATGCAGAGGTTGCGTTAATATTTCTACATGTGATAAGTCAAGTGAGAAGATTGAAGAATGTGAGACTAACAGAGCTATTAACAACGAAATTTCTAAAAAGTTTTCTTGTCACAACAAGCCTTATAAGCCCAGAGCAGATTCGGAGATTGAACCCGATGAAGACTTTTTAGCAGGGTGTTCTAAAAAAAGAGGAAAGCTATACTGGAGAAAACACGATGATAACTGTGAGTATTGGCTCCAAAAAATGAACGCATTGAATTCAAAAAAAGTTGCTCATAATTATTTTTATTACTTATATGAATCCAATTTCGTAGGGGACTTCGGTTCTCCTGAAGCGCTTGTTTGTGATGAAGCACATGGTATTGAGCAAATTCTTATGGAGTTCATATCAGTATCAATAACAGCAAAAGAACTCGAAAGAATAGGTGCTCCCATTCCTAATTTCACAGATGTAGATAGTTGGATCACTTGGATAGTATCATTATATCAAAATTTTATTCCGAGAAGGTTAAAGGAATTAGAAGCTTATTTCGAAGAAACAACAAAACCAGATAATAGAAAAAAAATAGAGATGACCCGATTAGAAGTTCTCTATGATAAGGTAGATTATTTCTTATCGAAATATCACTTAAATAAAGGAATTTGGCTCTTTTTACCATATCAAAATTATCAGCGTGAGTTTGAAAAAATAGAATTCAGGCCAATGTATATTAGTAGTTTTGCTCAGGATAAGTTGTTCCAGGATTCTAAAAAGAAATTGTTAATGTCTGCCACTATTCTTGATTTTGAAACTTTTAAGCGGAGCCTTGGAATCAGCGAAAAGAAATGTATCTCGATACAGGTACCGTCTCCGTTTCCTGTCGAGAATAGACCAATTTACAAAGCAAATATAGGTAGATTAGATGCTGACTCAATCAATCCGAATAAAGATGGAAATATACTTGACAAGTTAATGTCATTCATTGACACGACACTTGAAAATCCTCATTTCAGACACAGTAAAGGTCTTATCCACACCACTACTTATAAAATGGCCGAGTATATTGAAGATCACTCTGCTTATGCGCCCAGAATGTTGTTCCATGCTGATTCAGATGGAGCAAATGAAATACTCGAACAACATAAGAATACTAATGAGCCCACAGTTATTGTTAGTCCAAGTATGACAGAGGGTGTGAGTTTCGACGATGATCTTGCTCGATTTCAAATACCATTAAGAGTACCATATCTCAATGTCGGTGACCCGGTTATAAAAGCGAGAGCGGATAATGATAGACCTTGGTATTTCTGGATGACTGCAACCACTCTATTTCAGTCTATTGGCCGTCCTGTCAGAAACATGAATGATTATGCGGTAACAATTATCCCTGATAGTCGTATATCATATTTCCTTGGCAAACAATTCGGGTACTCTAACATTCCAAGGTGGATACTTGATTCCTTGAAAACCCCAGAAGAACTTGAAATTGATTACGGATTGGTCTATGATTTTGAGAAATAATATATCTATAAAGAAAATCTATACAGAAAGAATAAAGTGGTCGTAAATTAAGCCCACACACGGAGATTCTTTGTATGATTAAGGATGTGAAATGAATGACAGAACTACCTAAGAAAGTAACAAGAAACGAAATAATGGAATATGCCATTGAAAGAGCAAAGGAAAAAGTGCTTGGATGGCATGGTGAAGATAGAGAATGGATAGAAGCGGTGTTACCAGATAATATTTCTAACGGATTTGAAAAATACAGGATTTTTGTATGTCCTGGCTCTGCTCCAACAGGATGTGTTATAGCAGACTATTCAGGAAATGGAACTGTAAGAATGACCGGAGTTCTTAAACACAACCAGAATTTTACCTTCAATAACGTTTGTTCTATTAGTGGAACTCTCGGTGATATAAAGATCAGACTTTATGATATTAGCAGTAAGGAATTCAGAAGAAAGTTAAAAGACAATTAA
>CAJYBK010000157.1 GCA_913064955.1 uncultured Flavobacteriales bacterium | reverse complement strand
TAGCAACAATAATAATAATGATGAAAATTCTTACAAACATTAAAGCCATCTATGGCATTCAAGAAAACTTAAATTCCCCTCTTAAAAGTCACGACATCAACACTTTAAACTGTATTGAAAATGGCTACATTACTATTAAGGATGGTAAGATTCACAATTACGGACCAATGAAAGAATTTAAACCAAATACTAATGTTCAAGAAGAAATCATTAATTGTGAAGGTAAATATGTCATCCCAACATTTTGCGACTCACACACTCACCTTGTTTTTGCCACCACAAGAGAAGAAGAGTTTGTGGATAGAATCAATGGGCTAACCTATGAAGAAATAGCTCTAAAGGGGGGAGGTATTTTAAATTCGGCTGCTAAATTAAGTAGCGCCTCAGAAGATGAACTTTTTGAGGATACTAAAAAAAGACTAAACAACCTAATTAAACTCGGTACTGGAGCGATTGAAATAAAAAGCGGATATGGACTAAGTGTGGAAGCTGAAATCAAAATATTACGAGTGATCAAACGCTTAAAATCTATTTCCAACATCCCTATCAAAACTACTTTCTTGGGAGCACATGCATTTCCAAAAGAATTTAAAGAAAATAAAGAGGCTTATATCCAATTAATCATTGATGAAATGCTTCCAATCATAGCGCAAGAAAATCTTGCCGACTATATTGATGTGTTTTGTGAGGAAAACTACTTTACAGTGAACCAAATGAATAACATTCTTAAAGCTGGAAAAGAAATAGGATTAAAACCTAAAGTACATGTCAATCAATTCAACGCATTGGGAGGAATTAAAAGTGCCGTTGAAAACAACGCCATAAGCGTGGATCACCTTGAGGTCATGAATGAGGAGGATTATAAATTTCTATCGAGTTCATCAACAATTGCGACAGCGCTGCCATCTTGCTCCTTTTTCTTGGGAATACCTTATGCTCCGGTGAAACAAATGATCAAAGAAGACATTGCCATAGCACTGGCTTCGGACTACAACCCTGGATCTACTCCTTCCGGTAATATGAGTTTCGTTGTGTCCTTGGCATGTATTCAACAAAAACTAACACCTGAGCAAGCATTAAATGCGGCAACTATTAACGGTGCGTTTGCAATGGAACTACAAGATAAAGTAGGAAGCATCAGTAAAGGCAAGCAAGCAAATTTAATTGTGACGAAACCTATTAAGACAATTTACTATTTACCGTACTCCTTTGGAGAAAATTGTATCGACTCAGTTTTAATAAACGGAGAGGTTCAGTAATTAATGTCCGAAAACAGGCTCTGTTATCTCAACATGGACTGAATTATTGCTTACGCCAATTGTTACTGTTGGACGTTTTGCTGTCTCTGCGAATTTTTCACCTTCAAACTGATAAACATATTTTTGACTATTTTCAAAAGTAGGATCCATTTCGTTAGTTCTTTTATAACCTGCCCCGACTTTTTCAGCAATTAGCACCTCTAGTTCTGACATGATTTTTTCGACCATCTGCTCATCATTCTCTGCATCATAAATCAACCTTATACTTCTAACACCATATGCATCCTCTATAATAGATTCTTTCGCACCTTTAAAATCTATTGACGTTTTAGCGGTACCATCTTTAACATTGCCTGAAACAACCGTTTTAAATTCATTCTTTTTCGAATCATCCCAAACGGTAACGAAATTCTTTTCAAAGGATTTAACAATCCCTGTTACTACATGAAACTTACGCATCAACTCTTCTTCTTTTACTTTTTGTTCTTCTTCGTCTATATATTCACTTAAGTTCAATAACCATTTTTTACGTTTACTGTCATCCCATTTAGAAACTAGTTCGGGCAACAATGTCCCTTCAACTTTAACTAAGTATTGCGCAAATTCTAACTCATTGGTCGCTTCAGAGTTACCCATAGAAAAACTTGCTGTTTGCCCCAATAAATCACTATACTCGTTAAATAATTTATTCAATTCCTCTATCTCTTTAACTTCTGAGCAGGATTTCTCCCATTCTGATTGTTTAGTTTTCTTCCACTTTTTCGAGAAAGATTTGTGATAAATATTTTGTTCTAATTCAAGTAGAGAAGTGTTAACTAATTTAAACTGAGCATTCCCTAACAAGAAAGTTAACAATAATATTAATGTGACAATAATTTTCATTTCGTTGTTTTTGTAATAGTAAACAAATATAATTCCATTTTTCGAGGTTTTAAAATCATCGCGACAAAGTGATTAATTCTAGTCCAAAAAGGCAACCTTTCGAAATCATTCCGTTTAGTTTTAAAACAATCACAAATTCATAAACACCCCTAAAAACAAACACTAGAAAAATGAAAACAATTTTTACCACAGTAATTGCTCTGTTTCTAACCAGTATGACATTTTCTCAATGTCCAGGATTACAGTCCAATCTATTTACTCAAGACGAAACCTGCCCCAATATGGGAGATGGATCTGCATTTTGGAATCCATCAGGAAGTACAGGACCATTCAATTTCAGTGTTTTTGAGGATGGGTCAAACAACTTAATCTACCAAGGACCTAACAATTCACTTTCTGGGCTATTCTCTGGACCATATTACTTAGTAATTGAAGATCTAGGAAACACGTGTAATGACACTTCTTACTTTCAAATTTTGTCTCCTTCGCCAATTTTCACTGTTGAATCAATTCAAAATACTTCTTGCGGACAATGTGACGGTTTTATAACCACAAATACTACAGGAGGAACACCTCCTTATATTTATAATTGGACTGTAAACGGGAACGCAATAGGAACTTCATCTAGTATTACTGGTCTTTGTCCAGATGTTTATGTCCTAGAGGTTGTTGACGCAAATGGGTGCTCCGAAATTCAGTCCTACACAGTTACAGGTTCAACAAATTTATCGGGCTCAACATCCGTTACCAATAATTCAATAGGTAATTGTGACGGTTCGATTACAACCAGCGTTTCTGGAGGTGTATTACCCTATTCTTATTCTTGGTCAGGACCAAATTCATTCACTTCGACACAGCAAAACATTTCAGCATTATGTGCTGGTAATTACCAATTGTCAGTAACAGACGCTAACGGTTGCACTTTTTATGCTGATGATTCGCTAGTCGGCACAGAAGTCATCTCAACCTACAACCAATTTGATGCAATGTGTTTTGGACAACCTACTGGAGGTGTCGATGTCTATGCATTTGGTGGTAGTGGCAATTATAACCTAGACATTACAGACGGTTCGTATAACATTCTTTATAGTTCAACTTCTATGTCATACTTCAATTTGATGGCTGGTAATTACTTTTACATCGTTACAGATCTTGTGACATCCGATGCAGACACAGTATCTTTCTTTATTAATGAGCCGCCTCCTATGGTTGCTTTTGAATCTATTAATGATGACCCATGTGGTCAATGTGATGGTTCTATAAGCGTCAATGTGACTGGCGGAACACCTCCATACGCATATAACTGGAGTAATGGCACAACCACACCTACAATTACTAACTTATGTCAAGGAGTATATTTTGTGGATATCATAGATGCAAATGGTTGTATTATTACTAATTCATATACTGTCAGCACTATAAGTCCTCCAATGAGTATTTCAGGTAACATCACACCCGCGACATGTGGACTCTGTGATGGAAGTATTGATGTAACAATAACAGGCAGTTCAAGCCCCTACAGTTTCCTTTGGGACGACCCAACCTCACAAAATACTGAGGATGCTACACTCCTTTGCGCAGGATTCTATACAATATCTGTTACTGACAACAATGGATGTTCTCTAGACTCTACATTCTACGTTAATCAAACAAACAACATGATCGTTTCCTCCAACTCGACCAACTCTTCATGCATAGGTTGTACAGGAACGGCTGACATATTTGCTACTGGTGGTGTTTCACCTTACACCTACGACCTGCAATCTCAATTCAATTCGACTGGAGTATTTACTGGATTATGCCCAGGTGTTCAAACTATACTTGTAACTGACGCTAACGGATGTACAGGTTTTGATCAAGTTTTTATAGACACCGACACATTAAGTATTCCGAGTTTAACCATTTCTTCTACCAACGAATCTACTGTAGGTGCTAATGATGGAACTGCAAGTATTGACTATGACACTGTAGCTCATCCAAACGTAATTGTTAGTTGGTCACCTGCAAACAGTACAGAAAACAACCTATATAATGTAGGACAAGGATGGCAAACAATTTCTTTGACAGATACTGTAACAGGAGAATGCACTACGACTTATGTCTACATTGACAATGACCAAACTTTCATTTACATCTCAGGAACTATTTTTACAGATGCAGATGGTGACTGTATGTTTGATACTGGCGAAGCAATTATACCTAATCAAACAGTGATTATTACAGATGGAATAAATTCATATACCGCTATCACCAACAATTTGGGACAATACACTGTATTAGTACCTGGAGGCAACAACTACACAGTGTCTACTACTCTTTCGAGTATACAATCAACCTCATGTAACAACAGTGTGAGTGTTAGTGGAGGGACAAACAACATATCCGGTGTAAATATTGGACTTACCCAAGCACCAACTGAGAATTTATGTATTTGGAGTTTTAACTTTGGATTTGTACCGGGATTCTCCTGCCAGAACCCTGTAAATGTATACAACTCTGGAACAACAACCTCAAGTGGGGTTGCTTCTTTTGTGGTTCCTCCGATGACAACTTTTGATTATGCATTTCCATCACCTGACAATATAGTTGGAGATACATTATTCTGGAACGTCACTAATCTAGCGCCTGGCCAAAACTTTTACATTGACCGTGCTTTATTATGCGATGTGAGTGCTCCGCTTGGAACATTTATTGAAACTTGCGCAAGCGTAGAACTACTTGGAGGTGGACAAAACACTAATCCAAATTGTGCAAGCTATTGCTACTGGAACGATGTCTCTGGATCTTTTGACCCTAATGACAAAACGGCCACACCAAGAGGAGATGGAGCAAGCGGAGACATTGGCGTAAATGAAGATGAGTTTGTTTACACAATCAGATTTCAAAATACAGGAACTGGCCCTGCAGTAAACATTTACATTACAGATACACTTGAAGCGATGCTAGACAGAAGCACCTTAGAAATGATTTCTTCTAGTCATCCATACCAATTAGAGTATTACGCTTCCGATGTCGTTAGATGGAGGTTTAACAATATTAACTTGCCTGATAGTGGCGCCAATGAAATAGAAAGCCATGGTTATGTGGCTTTTAAAATAAAAACGAGCAATACACCTGTCATTGGTCAGGTAGTTGAAAACACTGCAAACATTTACTTTGATTTTAACGAACCAGTAATAACTAACACAACTTTAAACACCTATGCTGAAATTACGGCAAGCATTAAAGGTTTTGAAGGAAAAGCATTATGCTTATTCCCTAACCCAGCCAATGATGAAATCAACATTCTTTCTAGCATTGACGGAGTTCAAACGATTTCAATATTTGATGTTTCCGGCAAATTGATAAAACAAATGACCACTAATACCAGAAGAACGATTTTAGAAATTTCTGATTTACCTTCAGGCATATATACTGTCAGATCGATTCAAAACAATCAGATTGAGAGAAGTACTTTTATTAAAAACTAAAGTATTATTAATTTTCTTTAGAGTCGGAAGTGAAAACTTCCGACTTTTTTTTTGCTTAAAATCTTATAGAAAACAATAGCATATCATCCATCTGGACTCCATCACCAATCCACTCCTCCACAAATTGAGTAACCGCTTTCTTTTGTTGTTCAAAAGGTAATTTATTTACCCCTACTAATAATTCTGACAATCGTTTCATATATAACTTCTTACCTGCTGTACCACCCTTTTGATCATAAATACCATCTGAGAACATATAAATCTGGTCACCTTTAGATAACTCTAAAGTGCTTTCATTAAATGTAAAATTATCCTTAAAAATAGAACCTATATGATGTTTATCTCCACTAAACATTTCCGTTTCACCAGATGCCTTAATGACAAACAACTTATGATGCGCAGATGACCATGTAATGCTTTTTAACTCCATATTAATTTTACAAAGAATGATATCCAAGCCATCTTTAACAACAGCGATGTCATCATTATTTTTTTGCAACCTATTGTGGATAGTAGAATTTAAGTCGTTTAGAATTTTTGTGGTAGTTATATTAGGATTTCTTTTTACAATATTATCCAACGCACTGATGGCAATCAAACTCATAAAAGCACCAGGAACTCCATGCCCAGTGCAATCCGCAACTGCAATAAAACTTTCGTTTTGATTACTTGTAGGATGGAACCAATAGAAGTCACCACTTACTGTACCATGAGGTTTATAAAACAAAAAACATTCTTTAAAATAACTTTGTAATTTCTTTTCAGAAGGCAGCATTGAATGCTGAATTCGTTCCGCATAGTTGATGCTATCATTTATTAACTGATTTCTTTTCTCTATAGATTCTTTTTGCTCTGAAATTTCTAAAGACTTCTTTTTCTCAATTTGACTGATAGTCTCTAGGTCACTAAATAGACTTCCAAACCTGGAAGCGAACACCAACGAAATGGACAACATAAAAGCGAGATAACACAAACTAAGTACCAATGGATTTGTTACAAAAAGATTAGAGTATTCTAATAAAATTGGAATGGTCGTAACAAAGAAAATAATCATGGATAAAACTGCCCATGCTGACCCTGGCACTTTTGCTCTTAACGCCTGAATAAATATAAAAGTGGAATATCCGAACGTTAGGATTAAATAATAATTATTGGGTATTGTTAAATAGGTGAAAAAATCTCCTGGCACAAAACATAGTAAAAGTAACACAGGCGTGAGCCACTTAAGCACATTACGATACACCCTACTTGTTTGGTTTGGAAACGCGTAATAAATAAAATGGAACATGAAGTAATGCATTGCGAATATTCCAACATACTCAAGCCTAATGCAAAAATCCCAAGACAGATCAGGAAATGTTGCCGCTAAAGAACGAGCACCGACCAACAAAACTCTGGAACCAAAAAAAAGTGAAAAAAGACCAAAATGAAGTGTTGCCCTGTCTTTACGCCAGAAGAAAAACATTCCAATAAAAAAGCAACTTAAGATAAAACATGCCCCGCCAAGAAATAATTCGCTCGAAAACTGATGCCTACTTACGGTTTCAAAATATTCAAAATTTCCAATTTCAATTGGGTCCTGAATGCCTCCATTACGATGTCGGAAACTACTTACTTGAATGACAATAGTATTCTCTTCTTGTAAATTGGTCAATTGTACATGTTGAGGCACCCATTTAGGAATGCTTTCTGCTTTACTTTTTCCAACCTTTCCTACCTCACAAAGTAAGACTCCGTTGAACCAAAGTTTATAACTACTATGGATATTGTTTAATCTTAAACCTAAGTTTAAATCTTGTTGCTCTTCGTTTAAGAATATAGACAATCGATAAGTAGCATATCCAAATTTAGGATACTCATCAGCATAGTTTTTCCAAAAACCAGGCAATTCTCCATATCCGACAGGGTAACTTCCAAAGTATTTTGGCTCAATTAATTGTTGCCAATAAAACTCCCATTCGCCATCCAACGCAACAACTTTATCTTGAAGATCAACAACAGACAAATCAACAAATCCTTTTTGCGCCAATACAGGATCTTTCTGTGCTGAAAAGCTCTGAAAAAACAACAAGAATAATATGATGGGGTAAATCCTATTAACTTTCAAATTTATCTAGAGTAATGATTCAATTATTTTCTCAATAGTGTAGCCTTCTGCTTCTGCCATATAATTCCTAACCAACCTATGCCTTAAGATTGGCTCTGCAACTGCTTTTACATCTTCTATATCTGGTGAATATTTACCATTAATCGCTGCATGACACTTTGCGCCAATCACTAAGTACTGACTTGCTCTAGGTCCTGCACCCCATGATACAAATTTATTAACTACATCAGACGCCATTGAGCTATTCGGTCTTGTTTTTCCATTAAGTTTAACCGCATACTCCACCACATTATCTGCAACAGGCATTTTTCTAATTAAGTTTTGAAAGTAAACAATTTCCTCTCCCGAAAGAATATGATTCAATGTAGGTTTAGCATCAGAAGTTGTAGCCTTAACAATTGCCAACTCTTCTTCATATGTAGGATAATCCACCCAAACATTAAACATAAACCTATCCAATTGCGCTTCAGGAAGCGGGTACGTTCCCTCCTGTTCAATCGGGTTTTGCGTAGCTAAAACAAAAAACGGAGCATCCAAAACAAACTTCTGCCCTGCTGCAGTTACAGAACGCTCCT
>CAJYBK010000156.1 GCA_913064955.1 uncultured Flavobacteriales bacterium | reverse complement strand
ATTAGAATTTCAAAGTTAGAAATGTAATATATGTTACCCTCGCTAATGGATTTGCTGATTATCTTTGTTTAAAATTAAGAAATGGGTTTTGGAACATTTATAGAGGGTAAGGCATTTAAAGTAGTTGATGAGCGTGTTATGCGACTTAGTGCACTGTTCATTTTAATGATTGCAGTTACCGCTTTTGTGAATGGTTTTATATTGAATAACTTTAGTGTTCTGCCATATATTATTGGATTTGTTTGGTTGAATTTTATCATTGGATTGTTTATAGATTTAAATTATTCACCAACAGTAGCTTTGGCTAATATAATTTTAAGTAAAAAAATTACCAAACCAATAGGCGCCATTCAAAAGAAGTTTGCGTGGGGATTAGGCTTAACATTATCCTCTGTAATATTAGTATTATCCATATTATTAAGTTGGAATCCAGGTTTGTTTAATGCAGTTTGTTTGTTGTGCCTAATATGTATTGGTATCATCTTCTTTGAAGTAGCATTCAAAGTCTGTATAGGATGTGAATTGTATTTTCAGTCGATCAAATTAAAAATACTGAAGGAGCCTAAACCAGAAGAAAGACCCAATTGTATGGGGGATTCTTGTGAGATTTAACCAATGATTTCGTTGATTTTTTGAGCTAATAAAATGTCTTTGGATGAAATGTCACCGGTGTCATGAGTAGTAAGCTTAATCTCTAAACGATTATAAACATTTGTCCATTCTGGATGGTGATTCATTCTATCACAGGCAACCCCAATTACCTGCATAGTTTCCAATGCCTCTTTAAAAGAAGTAAAAATTACCTTTCTTATTAAATATTTACCTTCTTGTTTCCAATGCGGCAAATTTGAAATTTCCTCTTGTAATAAATCTGTCATTAATCTAACCAGTTTTTACGTCTAAAATAAACGATACAACCAATGGCAACAACAACCATCACAGCAAGAAGAATGAAGTAGCCATACTCATGGTGAAGTTCAGGTATATTATCAAAGTTCATCCCATAAATACCTGCTAAGAAAGTAAGTGGAATGAATACTCCCGAAAGTATGGTTAGTGTTTTCATCACTTCATTCAGACGATGACTCTGCATATTGAAAATAAGGTTGATGCTACTTTCAAGTTGCTGTAAATCAAAATCAATATCATCTATTAAGAAGTTAGCTTGTTCCTTAAGTTCACTGAAATAATTGACCTCGAAATCTTCTAACTCTATCTTATCCATTCTATTGATTGCCTCTCGTAGAGAACTCACTGCTTTTTTGAGCAGGAATAGATTTTGTTTATTGTTTTCAATGTCCATGGCAAATTCAGGACTAGGTTTTACTTTCGATAAATCTTTTAATTTATTTACACTAATGGTTAATTTGTCATAAGCATTATAGTAATTGTCTATTATCGCCTCCACAATTAAGTAAAGTAAGTAATCTGCGTTTTTTTTGCGTACTATTCCTTTGTTTTCCGAAATTCTACGTCTAATATGTTCAAAATAGTCTCCTTTTTTTTCTTGAATACTCCATACATATCCTAAAGAAGTCACAAACATCATTTGTTCAGAAATGAAATTACCATCCACGAAATGAATCGTTCTGATTGTCATAAAAATACTATCATCTAATTCTATAATCTTATTTCGATGCTCGTCTTCTATCAATAAATTAACTAAGAAATCGTCAAAACTGTTGTTTTTTATAATTTGTCTAGTTTGTTTTTCAAATTGAAGTCCATAGGTGTTCAGCCATTGAATGGTGGCAGGTGACGCTTCAATTTTAATTTCTTCAATATCAGAAAAAGTACGTATGCTTGATTTCTCCGTGCTGTATTCAATTAGGGAAGTGTTTGCAATAAAATTGCTATCGGTTTTATTTTCTGCTTTATTCATTTTACAAATCGTGTTGGACCTTATTTTTATACACTAATGTTCTATGTGGGAATGGAATTTCAATACCCGATTCACCAAATCTAGCTTTCACAGACTTTAATAAATCACATTGCATAGCAAAAGACTCATCGTTATCTTTTGACCAAACATAAGCTTTCAAAGTGACAGATGAATCGTCCCAACTAACCATTCTTATTAATACTTTGGGATCTTTATTTGCAATCTCCTCAGGAGTTCTATTGTCTACAAAAAAAGGATGTTTCTCTGCTTCTTCTCTTATTATTTCAATTGCTGTGTTTACATCAGAATCGTAAGATATGCCAAATTTAATATGCTTTCTTATCTTCTCATCAGTTATACTACTATTGATAATAGTCTCATCGCTGATAGCGCTATTGGGAATAATAACTCTTCTGGCTTCATAATCTCTAATGACCACATGTCTTAAAGTAATTTCTTCCACAACACCTTTTTTGTTATTTGATATCTCGATTACGTCACCAACTCTAAATGGTTTGAAAATCAAAATGAACAGACCTCCTATAATATTGCTAAATGCTTTTTGAGAAGCAAATCCTATTACGGCTGCCAAAATTCCTGCACTGGCAAATAGAGCAGAACCTAAACTGTGGAAATATGGGATTTTGTGTAATATCCAAAAAGTAGCGATCGTAAATAATAGAAATGTAATGGAGTTCTTTAAGAATACGTATTTGGTCGGATCTTCCCCTATCAATTGACTATTCCGGTGAATCATCGAAGAAAGAATCTTTCGAATTACAAATGCAATTATTATTACGACACCATAAGTAATGCCTATAAGTACTAAATGTTCGATTGCGTTATCTGAAAGGTGCATTGCTAAAATCTATTTCGATAAGTATTCAGGTGTAAACAATTCACTGTCCAATTCAGGATATTCCAAATTCATATTTTCCATTGTTTCAACAACAATTTTAGAAATGGCATTTGCTTTCTCTTTATTGTTGTCGGCTGGAATAATGTGCCATGGAATGTCATTGCATCGATCGAAAATAGTTTCATATACTTCCATATATTGATCCCATTTTGCTCTTACTGCCCAATCTCCATCATTATGTTTCCAGTGCTTTTCTGGATTGTTAATTCTATCAGTTAATTTTTCTTCTTGCCTTTCTTTGGAAATGTGCAAATAGAATTTGAGAATTTTAGTGCCGTTTGCTTCCAGCATTTTCTCAAAATCATTGATTAACTCATATCTTTTATCGATAATTTCTTTTGGAATAAAACCTTCTACTGTGGGCACCAAAATATCTTCATAATGAGAACGATTAAATATCTGGATCATTCCTGCTGCCGGACAAACTTGATGCACTCTCCAAAGAAAATCATGGCTTAGTTCTCTAGGAGTTGGCTTTTTAAAAGACCAGACCTTACATCCTGCAGGGTTAATTGCTCTAAAAACATCTTTCAATGCACCATCTTTACCAGAAGCATCTACACCTTGAAAAATAACTAAAAGGCTTTGCGATTTATCAGCCATTAATTTAGTTTGTAATTCAACTATGTCTTTGGAAAGTTGCTTGTTTTCTAGTTTTAATTCTTTTCTGCTTAAGTCAGAAACCCCTTTTGTAGATATGTCTTTTAATCTCATGTAAATCTTATTTTGTATAAAAATACAAATTTGTTCTGCGTCTCTGAGTAAATGTGAATTTAAATTTCAAACAATTGATTATCCAAATCTTTTAGATGTTAAGATTAAAGAGGAATAGAATTTTTATCATATTTTTAAAGAAAAACAATTGTCGAATTAGTTTTTAACTAATTTCGCTCAACAAATACAAAAATAAAAATGGAGGAAAAGCCTAAAATTGAGAATGACCCAACGAAGATTGACATTGACGCAGATACGTTTGTAAATCTTCCGAAATCAATTTTTAACTTTTTCAAAGAGACGATCTCTTTGCAAAAAGAGATAGATATGCCTGGTACTATGGAAAGTATCAAACAATCTATTGAAGTCAAAGGTTCGGCTGTTTGGATTTTGGTTTGTTCCATTTTAGTTGCTTCCGTTGGTTTGAACTTTAACTCGGTTGCGGTGATTATTGGAGCCATGCTTATTTCTCCTTTAATGGGTCCTATCAGAGGAGTCGGACTAGCGTTAGCAACCAATGATTTTAAAACGCTGATTAAAGGGGTGAAGAATTTTGGAGTAATGATCGCATTTAGTTTGGTCACTTCATATTTGTACTTTCTATTTACACCAATAAAAGGAGATACATCTGAACTTTTAGGAAGGGTAAAACCTCAAGCATTTGACGTGATCATTGCTTTTTTCGGTGGTTTGGCTGGAATAATTGCTTCCGCATCCAATAACAAAAGTGCTGCAATGACCATAGTTCCTGGTGTAGCAATTGCTACGGCTTTGATGCCTCCGTTATGTACCATGAGTTATGGATTGGCGAGTCATCAATGGAGTTATGCCTTAGGTGCATTCTATCTATTTTTACTAAACTCCGTCTTTATTTGTCTTTCTACAGTAGTATTATTGAGGGTTTTAAAATTTCCTAAGTTGGCCTTTGTCAATGCAAAGACAGAGAGAAGAGTCAAGATTTACAGTTTTGCTGCATTATTATTAATTGTAATTCCTAGTGTTTATAAAACTGTAGTAATTGTTCAAGAATCCATCTTTGAAAAAGAAGCACAGGATTTTATTACCAATGTGATTATGTCTGATGATAATTTTTTGTACACAACAGAGATAGATTACAATGATGGTGCTCCAATATTTAAGGTGTATTCAGGAGGAGGAGAGATTAGTGATGAAAAATATGACATGTGGGTGTCTCAGTTGAAACAATATGATCTAGGAACGGCTACAATAGAGAGAAAAGGAAAGAAACAAGACTTTAGTCAGATAGAAAATTTTGCTGAGGTTAAGGCAAAACTCGCCTTGGCACAAGAAGCAAATAATAAACTGAATTTGGAGAAGGAGAATTTACTAGCATCCATTCGAAAGTTTGAAGATAATAGACTGGATGTGAAAGAATTAGGCGTAAGGGTTAAGAATGCTTTCCCAATTATAAATGAGATTTCTTACAGTAAAGGATTAAATTATAAGGTTAATGGAGTAGTGGATACAGTGTACATTTTTACTGTGGAGTGGCAAGATTCAATTGATATAAACTATTTAAAAGCGCAATCAGATAAATTAACCAATATGTTAACGACAGAATTGGTAATTGCAGATTCAACTAGCAAAGACAAACAGATTAAAGTTATTTGGTAAGATTGAATCCTCAGGAATATATCGATGAACTTACTAAAGAATTTAAATTAAATAGTAACGAAAACATTGCGGCTGGTCAAAAGGCGTACATGAAGGATAATTTTCTGTTTTTTGGCTTAAAATCAGAAAGACGAAGAGAACTACAAAAACCATTTTTGGCGAAAGCCTTTTTACCTTCAAAATCAGAAGCTTTTACCATTATCAAACTGCTATGGTCCAAACCAGAAAGGGAGTATCAATTATTTGGACAAGAATTGGCATTTAAATATGTCAAGAGTTTTGAAGTAGAGGATATTGATGTGATTGAATTTATGATTGCCAATAAATCTTGGTGGGATACCGTAGATTTTATTGCAGTCAAACTTGTTGGGGCATATTTAAAGCAATTTCCATCGGAACGAAACCGAATAACAGCAAAATGGCAAAAATCCGGAAATATGTGGTTGCAAAGATCAGCCATTTTATTTCAGTTAAAGTACAAGACAGAATTAGATGCCGAGTTATTGTCAATAATTATTAAATCAAACTTAGGTTCTAAAGAGTTTTTTATCAATAAGGCAATTGGCTGGATTTTGAGAGAATATACGCGAACCAACCCTCAATGGGTGATATCTTTTGTGGAAGAGAACGAAGATGCATTAAGCGGACTGAGTAAAAGAGAGGCTTTGAGGTTGTTAAACTAGTTTATTGATTTTTCTTGTTAGGTATCTTTAAACTTTTTTCAACAATTGCCTAAAATTCATTTACTATTATTAATTTTGGGGAACTTAAAAACAAAGAATTTAAAACAACGATAATATGAGTGTATTAGTAAATAAGGATTCAAAAGTAATTGTACAAGGTTTTACTGGTAGTGAAGGAAGTTTTCACGCTGGTCAAATGATTGAATATGGAACAAACGTTGTAGGTGGTGTTACTCCTGGGAAAGGTGGTCAAACACATCTTGATAAGCCAGTTTTTAATACTGTTTCTGAAGCAGTAGCAAAAACAGGAGCGGATGTTTCTATCTTATTTGTTCCTCCTGCATTTGCTGCAGATGCTATAATGGAAGCTGCTGAAGGTGGAATTAAAGTAATTGTATGTATTACTGAAGGTATTCCAGTTGCTGATATGGTGAAAGTGAAAGAATACTTGTGTGATAAGGATACAACTTTGATTGGCCCTAACTGTCCAGGTGTTATGACTGCTGGTGAAGCGAAAGTTGGTATTATGCCAGGTTTTATCTTCAATAAAGGTACTATTGGTATCGTTTCTAAATCAGGAACATTAACTTATGAAGCAGTTGATCAAATTACTAAAATTGGTTTAGGTCAAACAACAGCAATTGGTATTGGTGGAGATCCAATTATTGGAACTACAACAAAAGATGCGGTTAAGTTATTAATGAATGATCCTGAGACTGAAGGTATCATCATGATTGGTGAAATTGGAGGAAACTTAGAAGCAGAAGCTGGTAAGTGGATCAAAGAAAACGGAACTAAACCTGTAGTAGCATTCATCGCTGGAGAAACTGCTCCTGCTGGAAGAACAATGGGACATGCTGGTGCAATTGTAGGTGGTCATGATGACACCGCAGCTGCTAAGAAAGCAATCCTTAGATCTTGTGGTGTACACGTAGTAGATTCTCCTGCTGAGATCGGAAAGAAAATGGCTGAAGTATTGGGTGTAACTGCTTAAGAACTAGGTTTAATAACATTCTGAAGTCCTTGCTTTTAATTAAGTAGGGACTTTTTTTTGTAATTTGCTAAACATATGAATGAGGTCCTGTGCACTGATGCGCTTTATCTTGATGTTGTAATTAATACAAAAAAATGAAAACACTTTTCCTTGGACTTATAGTTATAGTGACTTTTTCTAGATGCATAGAGACTGACATAAAAGACGATGAAAGTAAGACGGATAATCAAGACTCAGATTATTCGAATAACAAACCAGTTATTAAAAATGATATTCCTTTTGATGTTCTATTTCAAGTTTTCAATAATAAATTAACTCTTGACGAAATGCCATCAATAAAAGAAAATTCAATTGTTTCTTCATACAAATCAACAAAAAAATACTTGGTCTCAAGAAATTCCGAAACATTGAACTATCTAATTGAACTTGTGGAATATAACGCTAAAGGCGACACAATTTTATATAGCTACACTGAACAACGTGAAATGAATTGGAAGGATGAATGCAAATACTTTTACAATGCTCAAGGGCTTTTAACTAATGTGACAGTTACTAATTGCGTATTTCCGCTAAATAAAAAATTTCCTATTGAAGAAGAACCTAAAAACTTTAAAACTCAAAGTACTTCTGAATATAAATATTACTATAGCCAAAATCAATTAGATAAAATTGAGTACTACAACAGTAGCAGTGAACTTAAGCATACTAAAAAGTTTGAATATAATAACGATAATCTAATTATTTCCATTACTGAAGTTTACCCGAATAATTCAATTCTCTCAGAAACTAAATACACTTACAGCGATTTTGGTTTATTAACAAGAAAAGAGGATATACATAGTAATGACACTATTTACAAAGATTATTCATATGACGATAAGGAGCGCCTTACAGGTGTAAAAACGGATTATACATCTGTTTATATAGACTATTATAAAGATTCAATTATTGCTGTCAAAAAAATACATGACATTGAGTATAAAACATTTTTTCTTTTGTCGAGTGGTAAAATAATTGGAAAAGATGAAACTTATGAAGGCAAAGAATTTTATCACGAAGGATACCAGTTTGACAGTTATGGAAGAATAAATGCAATTCATATTTCCAGTAACTACACCAATGAAAATTCCTTGGAATATCAAATGAAATATAACTAATTACAACAGAATGTATAGAAAATAGGGCGGTTCAGAGTTTGGAGAGAGACAAGTTACTTACTGACACCGCCTAACCTAGTTTCGAAGTATAATTTGACTTAGCGTAAACATTAATTAAATCAATTTTCAAAAATAATACATCCCAAAAAAAAAGCGAACCCAATTAAGAATTCGCTTTTCAATATATTATTAAGTAAGTTGCTTAGTTGCTCAGCATTACTGGCATAACCAACATCAATACATCTTCACCTGCATCTTCTCCACCTTCCGGCAAAAGAATTCCAGCTCTATTTGGAGCACTTAATTCAAGTGTC
>CAJYBK010000155.1 GCA_913064955.1 uncultured Flavobacteriales bacterium | reverse complement strand
TGAGATTGGGCATAAACTATATTTGGGTCTTTAGGGTCTATGGCACTTTCAAAACCATCTCCGCCATTGGTGATAAACCAATCAGAGTTCATGATCCCGTGATTATTAATAGTTCTAGATGGACCACCTAAACTGTTGTTGTCTTGCGTTCCACCATACACATTGTAAAAAGGATAATCATTATCTACCGCTACTTTGTAGAATTGTGTCACGTTTAAGTTACTCTTATAGTTCCACGTTGTAGCATGATCAAATGTTTCATAGATTCCACCATCACATCCAACTAACCAGTGATTGGTGTTAGTAGGGTTGATCCAAATACAGTGATTGTCTACATGTTTGTCATCTTCACCTGTATTCACTATTGTTTTACCTCCATCAATGGTGTGTTTCAACCAAGTATCCATGATGAAAACTTTGTCTTTGTTCACTGGGTCAGCAATTAATTCTTGATAGTAGTTACCACTTGTGGCAGTAGAACTCATTTTTTCCCAAGATGCACCTCTGTTCGTTGATCTAAAGAATCCTCCCGATTTATCTTCACCTTCAACGATAGCATATAGATAATTTCTGTCAACCGGAGATACTGTCATTCCTATTCTTCCCATTTTAGCAGGAAGGCCTTTATTGATGGTGGTCCATGTTTTTCCACCGTCTTCACTCTTGTGAACGCCAGAACCAGGACCTCCACTAACATAAGTGAAAACATGTCTTCTTCTTTGATGTGCAGTGGCATAAATCACCTTGCGATCTTCCGGGTCAAAGTGGATTTCATTAATTCCCGTGTGCTCATCAATTTCTAGTATCAATTCCCATGTTTTTCCACCATCTTTCGTTTTGTATAGTCCTCTTTCTCCTCCTTCAGACCAAAGTGGTCCGTATGCAGCCACATAAACAATATCTGAATTTTTAGGATCCACTTTTATCATTCCAATGTGTTCAGAATTTTTTAAGCCAACATTCTCCCAAGATTTTCCTCCGTCCAATGATTTATATACACCATCACCATAAGCAACGCTTCTTTGGTTATTGTTTTCACCAGTTCCTACCCATATAATATTTTCATTATTTGGATCCATTGTTACACAACCAATAGAGTAGGAGCCTTGTGCATCAAATATTGGCTCATAAGTTGTTCCAGCGTTGGTTGTTTTCCAAACACCTCCGGAGGCAACAGCCACATAGTATTCATTAAAGTTATTTGGATTCACGGCAAAATCTGCGATTCTACCAGAAGTTAATGCTGGTCCTATTTCTCTAAATTTCAATCCGGAGAATGTTCCAGATGTAAAATCACTTTTCGTTTCAGAAGAATTACCCTTTTTTTTCTTTTGAGCCATTGGTGTTAATCCAATTGCTAATCCTAGAATTAATAGTATGTTTTTTTTCATGGTTGCTTAGTATGTAGATTTCAGATTACCGTATTGTAAAGTGAAGAGGCACAAATATACTTTTCGGCAAAGTTTTTGCCTATTTTTGAAGTATGAAGATTTTAACAATATTGATTTGTTTTACAATCGCATCGATTGGATACACACAGGAATTACATTGGACCAATATCAATGATATTGCAGATAGCATGAAAGTAAAAGAAAAACCAATTTTAGTAAAGTTGGAAACGTCATGGTGTGGTTACTGCAAGAAAATGGATAAGGATGTTTTTCTTAATAAGAAAGTTGCCAAAGAAATGAATGCCAATTATTACTATGTGAAAATGGATGCAGAAGGGAAGGAAGAAATTATTTTCAATGATTCTATATATAAGTTTGTGATGTACAGTGGTGGCAGAGGTATACATCAATTGGCGAAGAAACTAGGAAGTGTCAATGGCCAGATCAAATATCCAACCATCGTAATTTTAGATAAGAATTATCAAGTAACCAAACTGCTTGACGGTTACTTGCCTAAAACAGATTTTTACTATTGGTTGAAATCGTAGAAAAAAAAACTTGTTACTAGACGTTTAACTCTGCAACAGTCTTAACTCCCTTCAAATCCAAATAATAATTCACCACATCTTTATGTGCGACTACTTTGTCTTTAAAGTATTTGGTAGCAGTTGTTTTTTCTTCTTCCGTTGCACCTAGTTGATTTAAAATGTTCAGTAAGTGCATTTTCATATGGCCTTTTTGAATTCCGGTTGTGACTAATGAACGAATAGCCCCAAAGTTCTGAGCTAGTCCTGTTGAGGCAGTGATCATCATTAATTCTTCTGCATTTGGGTTGCCCAATAATTTATGAGCAAAATTAACCATAGGGTGAAGTTTAGTTAAACCGCCTACTGTGCCTAATGCCATTGGAATGTCTATCCAAAACCTGAAGATTCCGTCTTTTACTTCTACATTAGTTAAACTTTTGTATTGTCCATCTCGAGCAGCATAAGTATGCCCGCAAGCTTCAACCGCTCTAAAGTCATTTCCTGTTGCGATTACTACAGCATCTATTCCATTAAAGATTCCTTTGTTATGGGTAGTTGCTCTGTAGGGTTCTATCATCGCTACATGAATGGCTTGTTCAAATTTCTCACAGAATTTCTCTGCAGACATATCTGTTCCTTCTACTAAACTTTCTACAGGGCAACTTACCTCACTTCTTACAATACACTCAGGTGTGAAGTTAGAAAGGATGCACATGATAATTTGAATCTTCTTTTCATCTTGCGAAAGCAAAGCATCCTTTTCCATTTCTGCTTGAAATATTTTGGAGAATTCTTCCAAACAACTGTTGATGAAGTTGGCACCCATTGAATCACAGGTTTCAAACTTGGCTAACAATTGATAGTAATTTGGTTCTAAATCAGATTTATTAACCAATTGAATGTCCAAAATGCCCCCACCTCTAGCCCGCATATTGGCAGTCAATTCATCTGTGCCAGCCATCAATTGAGGTTTTACTCTATTGAAAAACTCCAGCAATCTTTCGTATTTGCCATACCAAGCAAAATGAACATGACCTATTTTAGTTTTGGAAAGTACTTGTGCTTTAAATCCTCCTCTGTTCAGCCAAAAAGATGCGGATTTAGCCGAGGCAGCAACCACAGAACTTTCTTCTATGGCCATTGGCACACAGTAAACTTTATCGTTGATCAAGAAATTGGGAGCTACGCCAAAAGGAATGTAGAAATTGGTGATGGTATTCTCAATAAACTCATCGTGTAGTTTTTGGGTTTTAGGATCCTCGTGCCAATAAGATTTTAGGAAATCTATGGCATTCGCATCATTGTCTAAATACTCTTTTACAATCCATTCCATCTTACCTTCTTTGGAAAGTTTACTGAATCCTTTGATGATTTTATTGCTCTCTACTTTCATGTTCACACTATTTAATATTACAAAATTAGGTCATTTATATTATCCTAAACCATGTTTTTCTTAACATTTGAATACAGTTTTTGTTATTCTTGTAGTCATAAATTATGTTAATAGAGTTAAAACAAACGAAAAAAGAATTTGTTTTGTAAAATCGTTAGTGCTGTAAAACCCTGTATTTGTTGACGAAAAAAAACTTTTTGCGTAAATAAATGTTAGAAATGCTGAATAATTGGAAAAAGTTTCCATATTTGCAAACAGTAAAATTTAGTATGCCAAGTCACTAAGTTCGAAAAATAAGCTTCAAACTTTGTGGAGTTTATTGGAGCCACAAGCAAGTTTTAATGTGCTTTTGGTTTAAGAAACTACCCCTATTCTATGATTCATCAACATGTTTTGTAGATAGTGTGACTAAAATACAAAGTAAGGTTAACAGCCTAATGAGGCAGAAAGGAAAGAAAGCAAAGATTGCTTTCAGTGAAATGATTTAGTTTAATAAAAATGAAAAAGTCAGATTTAGAAATAGTTAAAAGAATGGCAACTGCTATCAAGTGTGATAAGACAGATGTTGTAAAATCTATTGCAGAAGGATTTAAAAATCCTGATAAATTCTCATTCGGAGGATTTAATGCTAAAAGTTATGTGCCGGAGATATACGTGGGTAAAGAAAATGGTAAAGCAGATTACTACATCTTTGTACCTAAGTATTCAAAGAAAATGATTACTGAGGAATTCGGTAAATGGATTTTCTTCAATATTGAAGCAAAGAAAATGAATGGTGTTTTTTATCTAATGGTAAGAAAAGATGATTTGGAGACGGTTACGAATCTGATTACATCGAAACAAATTACAGCTCAAGTCCTAGAGTATTAAGAATTAATTTCCGTTAAGGAGATTCTATTTTCTTCACAATATTTTATCAATTCATCTTTTTGAGGTACAATACACTTTATAACTGAAGTGCACTGTACCTCAAATGCTGTATCCACTATTTCCAGGTCAAATTTCGATACAAGTTGATTGAATATAGAAGTTTCATCATATGTATAATTGATTTGAAACGAGGCTTTGACCTGAGTGGTAATTATCTGAGTATTCTCTAATGCAATTTTGACTGCTTCCTTATAAGCAGATACTAGACCACCAACACCTAATTTAGTGCCTCCAAAATAACGCGTAACTACTGCTCCAATATTTGTCACTTCAGAAGATAATAATTGTCCGTACATTGGCTTACCTGCCGAATTGTTAGGTTCGCCATCATCGGAATATCGATATTGTTCGCCATTAACACCAATTCTAAATGCATAGCAATGGTGACCAGCTTGAGGGTGGAACTCTTTAATTTTATCTAATTCTTTTTTGAAATCTTCTTCGTTTTCAATAGGGAAAACAAAAGCAAAAAACTTACTTGCTCTTTCTTTAAAGAGGATGTCAGTTGCTTTTGATATGGTTTTGAATTGGCTCAATGCTAAGGTATCAGGTCAATTAATTGTTTTCCAAAAGTAATTATGGCTATTCCAAGTAAAGCGCAGATAATTCCTATCCAATTTCCTTTGCCAAGTTTCTCTTTGAAAAGGAACATACCAATAATAGCAGAAGATAGCACAGCGCCCATACTAATAACAGGGTAGACTTCGGAAGTATCAAGCCCGGAAGAGTTTAAGGCCTTGAACATAAAGAATAAGGAACCATAGTTGGGTATTCCAACAGCAATTCCCCATAGAATGTTTTTGGCTTTTAATTTTACTTTTGTTTTTCCAATCGCTTTACCTCCAAGCATTAGAATTCCTACTAAAGACGCAAAAAAGAATAGAACAACAAATATTAATTCTGTTTGAGCGGCAGCGCCAGGTAATTTAGTACAATCTGAAAATATAGTATCGGCAATTCCTTGTCCAACAAAAATGATGAATATGATCCAGAGATACTTTTTATCAAAACTTAATTTTCCTCCTTTAGTGGAGGTAAGGTAAATCCCAACCAAAGCCAAAATAAATCCAATTACTTTGTAAGCAGTTATTTTATCATCAGGATACAAAATTAATGCAACGGCAACAGGAAACACCAGAGACATTTTGTTGGCTACTGTGGATATTGCTACCCCCACTTTCTGTGTGCCGGTAGCATAAAAATTGAAGATTACTATAAACAATACACCTATGATAATAGCGTGATATAGCCAGTTGGCGTTAAGGATTTCGGTAATTGAAAAGTCTCCTTGATAAAAACAAAATCCAAGGACGCCTGCTGTCATATAGTTGACGATCAACGCTTGTAGATTGTCAACTTTGTATTTTGGAAATAACTTAAAGAGAACAATAAGTATGTTGAAAAGAGCAATGGTAATTAGAATATCAATCATTAGCGTATATAGTTACGGTATCTTTACCAAAGGTAAATTGTTCCTTTATTTTAGTATGTATTAGAGGTCCTTTCACTCCTTTATTGAAATTGGAGATTCCTCTTAAAATTCTCGCTTCATCCCATATATTTGCGTCAATGAAATGTTGTAAAGTTGTTGGACCGCCTTCAATAATAACTGACTGTATATTTTTTTTATATAACTCAGAAAGTATTTGAGGTAGGACATTGTCGTTAAAATTGATTTTGATGAAAGTCAAATTTTCTTCCTCCTTAGTTACACTTTCATTAAATATGATCGTATCTGAAGAGTGATTTAATATATTTGAGGAGTCTTCAATTTTTAATGTTTTATCAATGACAATTCTTGTCGGGTTTTTACCAGAAATTGCTCTGCAAGTTAAATTTGGGTTATCATTGATTACTGTGTTTGTTCCAACTAAAATTGCTGCTTCTTCACTTCTCCATTTGTGCGTCAATTGTTGCGTTTCCGGTTGTGTTATCCAGTTAATTCCTTTTTGACCTTGGACTCTTGTTTGGTCCATAAAACCATCATTGGTTTCAGCCCATTTTAGAATGATGTATGGCCTTAACTTTTCATGAAAAGTAAAGAACCTTTTGTTTAATTCTCTGGCCTCTTTTTCCAAAAAATTAACAATTACATTTACTCCGTTCTGTTTCAAGTGTTCAATTCCTGCTCCAGCAACTTCGCTGTAAGTATCAATACATCCAATTACTACCTTGGGGATATTATTTGCCGTAATTAAGTTGCTGCAGGGAGGAGTTTTGCCGAAATGATTGCATGGTTCAAGATTAACATATAAAGTACTTGAAGTTAGCAACGATTTATCTTGAACGCTGTTGATAGCATTTACTTCAGCGTGAGGACCTCCATATTGCATGTGATATCCTTCGCCTATTATTTTGTTTTCATGAACTATTACGCTACCAACCATAGGGTTAGGACTAACGTTGCCTTTACCTAGAGTTGCTAATTCTAGACAACGGTGCATAAAAATATTCGATATGTTATTTGTATATTCCATAAATCTGGTGCAAAGGTATTTTTTTTCTTGTTGTTTTTTTTGTTGTAACTTAAGAACAATTCAAAAAATAATTGTAATTTCGATAATAATGGATTTTTCAGAGGCTAAAGATTACATAGTAGAGCGTTTGGTGACCGAGTTACCTAAGACTTTGTACTATCATGGAGCTCATCATACTTTTGATGTGGTTAAAAGCGTACACTCTTTAGCTTTAGGTGAAAAACTATCTAATGCAGATTTTTTCGTTCTGTTGACTGCGGCATATTTTCATGATGCTGGATATATTTACAAATACGAGAGAAACGAGCCAATTGCCGTAAGAATGGCGCAAGATGTTTTGCCTGGCTTTGAATATTCTGACGAGCAGATCAAAACCATTGAGAACATTATTTTGGCAACAGAAAGTGCGGTTCAGCCCACTAATATTCTAGAAAAAATAATGTGCGATGCAGATCATGATTATTTTGGTCGTCATGATTATGTAAAAATTGCCGTAAGTCTTAGAAAAGAATTAGCCATTTTTGAAAGAGAGTATTCGGATATTGAATGGCTGACAATGCAGATTAATTATTTAGAAAATAAACATCAGTATTATACTCCAACTGCAATTAAAACGCGTCAACATATGAAGGATGCTCAATTATTAAAGTTGAAAACGTCACTTAAAAAATTGGAGACAGCATAATTCACTTTTGCAAATGAAAAAGGTCTTTATTCTAATTCTTGTTTTAGTTATAGGTATTGCTGGATATTTTGTTGGCTATCCATACTATAGAGCGTTTAATGTCAAAGAAAAAACATCTAATATTTCTGAAGTCTCGCTTACTTACATTCAAATCCCAAAGGGTACTAATTTTAATGAGTTAGGGGAAGTTTTAGTGGATAATAAAGTGATTGATAATGCGGATGATTTCAACTTTTTAGTTGATTTTAAAAAGAAAAATCGAATCATAGAAAAGGACAGAATTAGAGTTGAAAAGGATAAATGGGGAGATTATAATAGTATTCTAAACAATATCGTAACTCAACTAAATGCAAATACGAATGTGGTTCACGTTCAGTATAATAATGCAAAATCCATTGAAGATATCGCAGGGAAGCTAACGGCACAAATAGATTTGGATTCTGCCACTTTCGTTGATTATTTGAAGGATGCGCAAACGATGAAAGCAATTGGTTTTTCGGAATTGACCTATTCTACATTTTTTATACCGGTTAAGTTTGAAGTTTATCAAGATATTAAGAAGGAGGATTTGTTTGCCAAACTGAAGGATTACTATAAAACATTTTGGAATGACGATAGAAAGGCGAAGGCTGCTGCTTTAGGATTGTCCCAATCTGAAGTGACCATTCTGGCATCTATTGTTTATGAAGAACAAAAAGTTAAGTTTGATGAGAAACCGGCAATTGCTGGACTGTATAGAAACCGACTAAAGAAAGGTTGGTTGTTACAGGCAGATCCAACCGTAAAATATGCTATTGGAGATCCAAGTATGAAACGCCTGTTGTATAAGGATTTGGAAGTTGAATCTCCTTCCAACACTTATGAGTATAAAGGATTGCCCCCAGGACACATTCCATTTCCTGG
>CAJYBK010000154.1 GCA_913064955.1 uncultured Flavobacteriales bacterium | reverse complement strand
AAGAGAAATCCAGAAATGTGTGAGCAGGTGGTGGTGCTCTCCAAACTGATTAACTCCAATGCATCCCTTGGCTTTGATGGTATGATCAATGAGCATGAGCGGGATTATCGTTCCGTGCGCCTTGAATGGGTCACGATCACCGACACTTCACTGTTTGTCTGTGGTCAGCTCTCACTTATGAAGGAGATCCTCAGCGATCTCAGAATTCATGAGGAGAGGGTACTGGAGAATGTGAAGCAGGCAGCACCCCTGATATCCACAGAAGCACTTATGTTTTTCCTTGGTCTTAAAATAGGTAAACAAACCGCCCATACGCTCATTTACGAAATATCCATGCTGGCCATCGAAAAGAACGAACCTTTCCTTGATCTTCTTATGGATCGTCCTGAAATGGGCGAGCATTTCAGCAGAGAAGAGGTGCAACAGGTGATGTTGCCAGAGAACCATATCGGTATGTCACAGGTGCTTACAAAACGAACGATTGCCTTTGTCAGCGAGAAGCTCTCCAAGCTAAACTATGATGCAGTTAGCCTAATAAAACCCTGTCCCCTGGTATCGGAACAGGACATATGCTGCAAATCCCTCTTATCCACTTAGGACAAAAACAGATATGCTTGCAACAGAACGTTACAAACGATAACTCCTGATTGATGGCTGGGGAACGGAAACACAGGAAAAACTCCGGCAGAGCAAGGTGTTTATTGCCGGTGCCGGTGGCCTTGGCTGCCCGGTGGCCTTAAACCTCACTACGGCTGGTATTGGCAATATAAGGATTTGTGACACAGACATTGTTGATATAAGCAACTTGAACCGCCAGTTTCTGCACCCTGAAAAAAGTATTGGTGTTGAAAAACCTGTCTCTGCAATTGAGATTTCCCAAATAATGCAATACGCCAATCAGTATAGTATTCCAGTCACGCCAATTGGAGCGCTTACTGGGTTGAGTGGAGGAGCGCTTGCAATTCATGAAGGTATAGGATTGTCAATGGAAAGAATGAATCAAATTCTTAAAATTGATGAACAAAATATGCAAGTCATTACGCAACCCGCTGTAATTACAGAAGAATTACAAAACGCAGTTGCAGCCAAAGGTTTGTATTATGCACCAGATCCTGCAAGTAGAGGAACATGTTCTATTGGAGGTAATTTAGCAGAGAATTCTGGAGGGCCGAGAGCTGTTAAATATGGCGTAACCAAAGACTTTGTGTTAAACTTAGAAGTAGTTTTGCCTACCGGTGAAATCATTAATACCGGTGCAAATACTTTAAAGAATAGTACAGGTTATAATCTCACGCAATTGATGGTTGGAAGTGAAGGGACATTGGGTATCATTACCAAAGCAGTTTTAAAACTGCTGCCTTTGCCTAAACATAATTTATTAATGCTTGTTCCTTTTCAAAGTCCTACGAAGGCTTGTGAGGCGGTTGCAGCAATTTTTAATGCAGGTATTACACCTTCGGCAATGGAGTTTATGGAGAGAGATGCCATTGATTGGACAATGGGATTTGTGGATAATCCTCCCAACATTAATTTAAAGGACGAACATCAGGCCCATTTGCTAATAGAAGTAGATGGTAATGACATAGAATCTTTGTATAAGGATTGTGAAGTGATTTCTGAGGTTGTTTTGAAATATAATGCAGATGAAGTTCTTTTTGCAGATAGCGAAGCGCAGAAAGAAGCCTTGTGGTTTTTAAGGAGGCGAGTAGGGGAAGCAGTGAAAGCAAATTCAGTTTACAAAGAAGAAGATACAGTTGTGCCAAGGTACGAATTGCCCAAATTGCTGGAAGGCGTAAAAAAGATAGGAGATAAATATGGATTTACATCCGTCTGCTATGGTCATGCTGGTGATGGTAACCTACACATAAATATCATCAAAGGGAATTTGAGCGATGCCGCTTGGAAAAATGAATTACCTAAAGGAATCAGGGAGATTTTTGAGTTAACGGTTTCACTTGGAGGAACAATATCAGGTGAGCATGGAATTGGTTATGTCCAAAAGGATTACATGGATATTGCTTTCTCCGAAGTAGAGTTAAATCTAATGAGGTCTATCAAGCAATTGTTTGATCCAAATGAGGTATTGAATCCAGGGAAAATATTTTAAGAATCAGTTGTGGTAGTTGATTACGCTCTGGTTTAATCCATTCTTTTTGTTAAAACACAAAAAAGGCAACCCAAAATGGATTGCCTTTTTTTATAATGTCTAGTAAACTAGATTTATTCTTCTTCTTTTGCTGGAGCATCTTCAGAAGCAGCAGGTGCTTCTTCAGCAGGAGGTGTATTAGCGGCTGCAATTGCTGCTGCTCTGTCCTCGTTTTGTTTTTTCTCAGCAGCGAATAATGCTTTTGCTTTTTCTTCTGCAGTCTTATCAAGACCTGCAATTTTAGCATCAATTCTACCTTGTTTCTCTTCTAACCAAGTAGCAAATTTCTTGTCAGCAGCTTCTTGAGTCAATGCTCCTTTAGTTACTCCTTTTGCTAAGTGATGTTTGTACATAACACCTTTGTATGAAAGAATTGCTCTAGCTGTATCTGTTGGTTGAGCACCTACAGAAATCCAGTGGAAAGTTCTCTCCATGTTAAGGTCAATAGTAGCAGGATTAGTACAAGGATTGTACGTTCCTAATTTTTCGATGAATTTACCATCTCTTTTTGATCTAGCGTCTGCCGCTACGATGTGGTAAAAAGGTTTTCCTTTCTTACCATGTCTTTGCAATCTTACTTTAGTTGCCATATTTTATTTGTTTTAAAAGGGTCCAAAACCCAGTTAAATAAGTAGAAATGACTTTCATTTCTCTATTTGGGAGCGCAAATATCTTCTTTTTATTTGAATTAACAAAAAAAGTCCCGAAATAATTCAGGACTTTTTGCGACATAAATTAATTATCAATCATTAAAAACAAAATAAAGTGCTCAATGCGATAATTGATGATGCAAATTTAAGACGAAAAAAAATGACTTTCAAACTAATTTGAAAGCCATTTTACATTTGCCTAATATTGTTGAGATTCCGACCTCTTATTTTAAAATGTCAAATTCTTTTCCTTCATCAAGTACTTTTAAAGCTACTTGCAGTTCATCGTTTAATTCATTGATTATTTCATAGAATTTAGACTGCTCAAATAGATTTTGAGCAATATTTGCTTTCAATCGAATCAAGATTGTTTTTTCTGCTTTTTCGTAATTCTCTTTATCAAAAGGAACATCTTCAGCTTCGCCCATTTTAATCAAGTCTTTAACCACTTTCTCCGGGTTGAAGTTCTTTTTATAGTTCTCAAAGGTGCTATACTTTTTTTGAAGACTTGTTCTGTTGTCATTGACATAGTTCAAAGAGAATCTATTGAATACACCACTTCTAATCAGTTTAGAAAAATAGGTGCTCGATCCTGTTGTATCTAAAGGAACAAATACATCTGGGATGATTCCACCGCTACCATACACTTTACGTTTCTTTACTAAGGTGTAATGAATATCACTCTCATCCACTTTTATACTGTCTTTATGGAAAGACTCTCCACTAGAATATCTGTCGTACTTTTCTTTTCTGTATTCAGCAGTACCTTTATCGTAAGGTTTTTGAATACATCTTCCGCTTGGAGTGTAGTATCTTGAAGTTGTAATTCTAACAGTTGTTCCATCGGGAAGAGATACAGGTTTTTGAACCAACCCTTTAGAGAAAGTCCTTCTACCAATGATTAGACCTCTGTCCCAGTCTTGAATCGCTCCAGAGACAATTTCCGATGCGGATGCACTACTTTCGTTAACCAAAATGACAACTCTTCCTTTTTCCATTAAACCAGGTCTTCTGGTACCGTACATTTTTTTAGGGTAAGACCTACCTTCTGTGTAAACTACTAATTTATCATCTCCTAATAGTTCGTCACATAGATTAACAGCAGTCATTAAGTATCCTCCACCATTTCCTTGAAGATCGACAATCAGGTCTTCCATTCCATCTCTCTTTAAACTGTTTATAGCAGTTCTTGCTTCATCTACTGTTGTAGCAGAGAAGTTATTCAATTTGATATATCCTACTTTAGGCGCAGCCATATAGTACGAGTCCAAACTGTGAATAGGAATTTTATCTCTAACAATTGTAAAATCTAATAAGTCCAAAGAACCTCTTCTGTAAACTTGAACTTTTACTTTGGTTCCTTTATCTCCTAATAATCTGCTGCGTACACCAGAATTTTTCATTCCTATTCCTGCAACTAATTCCTCGTCTATATAAACGATTTTGTCACCAGCCATGATACCCACTTTTTCACTTGGTCCACCAGGAATCGCTTCTGCTATTACAATGGTATCTTTATCAATTTGAAATCTAACACCTACACCAGAAAAAGATCCTTTTAAAGGAGATTCCATATCGTGTAAATCTTCTAAAGAAATATAACTTGAGTGCGGATCTAGTTGATCTAACATATAACGTATTCCATATTCAGTAATAATACCGTTAGTAATGCTATCTGGATAAAAAGCATCAAAATAAGGCAACGCTTTAGTGTATTCGTCAATGGAACCTTTTCTTTTGTTATCTCCAAGTAGTACGAGAGAATACTCAGGCATGTCAGTCCTTACTACCGTTGCGGTTTTCAATTCTCCATTTCTACCATAAGCCACTTCTACTTTACTATTTGCTTCTCCAATTAATCTATTGGCAATTTCACAATAGTAATATTCATTTTTAAACGGCTTACCGTCAAGTTGGTAAATTTTATCACCTGCCAAAAGACCCGCTTTTTCAGCGCCTCCACCTTTTATTAATTGCATTATTTCCAATGAATCTCCCGAGAATTTAAAGGTAATTCCTAAAGATTGGTATTGATCTACATGATTAGGATAAATGCTTGCTACAGTTTTAGCATCTTGATACACCGAATAAGGATTCATGCCATTGTGCATACCCTTTATTAGGTCTTTTTCTAATTCTTTTTTATCCACAGATTCTACATACATCAATTCTAGGTTTCCTAGTAATTGGGGAACCTTGATGGTTGTTTGAAGTTTTTCTTCATTACTGATTTCTTGCGCTTGTGCTGAATGAGAATAACTGAATATTATGCTCGCACAAATCGTATATTTTAAGATGCTTTTCATTCACTATTTTTTAGAATGTATAAATATACACTGAATCCATAAGAAATTCAATGCCTTCGCTGTTAAAAATTGTAAATTCAATTTCTAGTATTCAATCAATTTTCAGTCCAAAGTGTTAAATTTGTTGAAATTGAAACCAAAGAACATGAAAGTTAAACCAGGAGATAAAGTTACTTTCTTAAATGAAGAAGGTGGTGGTGTTATTACAGAAGTTCTTAATGAACGCTATGCTATAGTTGAGAATGAAGATGGATTCGATGAGAAATATCTAATTTCTGAGTTGGTTTTGGCAGGAAACGCTAAGTCTTACAAGTTGGACGGGATTGAACATGTCTTGTCGGTTCAGGAAAAGATTCAATCTGAAGGAAAAATGAAAATTCATGAGGACTTTGATAGAAAGTCTCGTAGTTTGGTTTCCTATGTTCAGGACGAAGTTGAAATTGATTTACACATAGAAGAACTAATTGATAGTCATCGAGGAATGTCTAATGGTGAAATTCTATCTGTTCAAATGGCCAATTTCAAAAGAGAATTAAATGTAGCTATTCAGCGAAAAGCAAAAAAGATGATCGTGATTCATGGAGTAGGCGAGGGAACTTTAAAGTCAGAAATTCACAGGGAATTATATGAACATTACCCTAACATGGAGTATCACGATGCTAATTATAGAAAGTATGGTTATGGTGCTACAGAAATTATTCTGCATTGATCAATCGAACGTTTAGTTCCATTGTTGTTTTGATGATTGCAGACTCCTCCGTGAAAGCTTTGTCAAAAACCATTTTAGCATAAGTTTGGAAGTTTCCAGCATGAATAAATTGGTCCAATTTAGCAGAAGGATTAACATCCAGATAAATGACATCTCCAATTCCGGATGAAAAGTTTAAAAACTCACCTAGTTTATTTGCATTGAAGTAGGGTCCTACAGGAATTACCGTAGAACAACTTCCAGTATGAATGACATTGTCTTCAGGAAAAACAAAGTCAGCTTCATCATCAATAACGTTTCCACAAGTATCGGTTAAATCAACCAAAAATATTTCCACTGATTCTAACATGTCAAAATCACAGTTAGGAATATTAGTCAATTCCATTTTCACTCTTACTGGAGTAATATTGTCCGTAAGGTGTGCATAAGGATTAGGATTTTGGGTAGGAATAAAAGCATTGTAGTCCTGAGTTGCTCCAAATGGCAAAGAGGTGCAATTCAGAAAGCCTCCAAAATTGAAAGCGGAATTAGGAATATTCATTGAGATAACTTCCTCTATAACGAAGTACTTTTCTTTAAACTCAACATTATTACCTTCGAGATCTTCAAGTTTGTTACAGCCTAAAAGAATACCTACTAACGGAAGAATGAATAAAACCTTTTTCATAATAAATCAATTTAAACGATTGCTAAAGTTAATATTAATCATTGATATTTTTTATTCCTTGGGAATATTTTTATAAATTTATGGAAATAAGGATAGTTCAGGCAACTATTTGAAATTTAGGAAGTTTATAAGATAACAAAAGAAAATTATTTGCCAATAGCAGCAACCATAGGGATTAGAGAAAACTCAAAAACTGAATTTGCCTTGTATACAAAAACAAGAATACTCGAAGAGAAATTAATAGAGGATTGCAAAAAAGGAAAGAGAAAAGCTCAAGATAAACTTTACAATAAATATTGTGGAGCGATGCTGAACGTATCTATGCGTTACTGTCAGAGTCAGGAAGAAGCAGAAGATGCTTTGCAAGAAGCATTTTTGAAGATCTTTAAAAACATTGTCAAATTTGAAGGTAGGCATGAAGGGAGTTTAACTCAGTGGATCAAAACCATCGTGGTAAATTCAGCACTTTCATCGCACAGGAAAAACAAAAAACACTATTTCACGGAAGATGTAACTGAAATGCATATTGCAGATGAGGATTCATTCACAGGGAATATGGATGCAGAGGAAGCATCAAGTAAGAAGGAAAAAGAGATATTATTAGCAGTTCAAGAATTGCCGGCTGGTTATCGTGCTGTATTTAATCTGTATGTTTTGGAAGGTTTTTCACACAAAGAAATTGCAGAGATATTAGAGATATCTGAAAACACCTCTAAATCTCAATTAAGTAAGGCAAGAAAATATTTAAAAGTATCACTAGGATTAGATTAAAAAAGTTACCCAAATTAATGAACAACGAACTATTTGATAGAATAATGAAGGAGAACCTTAATAAGGTTCAGGTTACTCCTTCAGCTGGACTTAAGAAATCCATTGGAAGAAAATTGTTTTTTCAAAATCTCATGACTTTTCACAAAGTGAAAGTGATTATTGCTGCATTGTTGATTGGTACTTCTGGTGTGGCAGGTTATACTTACTTGAATTCAAACGGAAACAGCAATTCAATATACACTTCTCAAACGGACGAGTCGATTGAAAGGAATCGAGAATTTGGTAATAAATTAATACATGGTCATTCTTCAGCAATAGCAAATAATACTGCTCAAGAGGGTAGTAACTCTTTACAAAATCAACTGATAGAGGAGAAGGTGATCAATTCTAAAACTTCCAAAGTCAATAACAATATTAGTAATTCGAAAAGTATTGCCAATAATCAAGGTAATTACGTAACCAAGCAAGTTAGCAACGATGATAAGAACACATCAACAGAGGAACCTGCTTTAGTTGAAGATATGGTGTCGTTCCCTGTTGAAAAAACAAGTAAGTCGAGTGATTCATCCAATGATGCTAAAGAGATTACAATTCTGAGTAACAACAAGGAAAACAGATTTGCTGCCGAAGCAGTACATGAAGAGTTGTATTTGGCTCATGCTAAACAGTTGGATTTAGGTGCTGATTATTTGTCAATTCCTGTATCAGTTAAGGAAGAAGACATATCTTTCAAGAACAAACCGATGATTCGAAAAGAGATTTCCATTGATGTTTATAAAGGATTAATGTCGACTAATGATATTGATAATTCTTTAAAAAGCGAAGATCATCAGGAGTTTTATTGGGATTTTTATAAAGAGAACGAAGCATTGACAACATCTTCATTGGGAGGGTTTGATGTTAATTACGCAATAGGAACTAAGACATTAAAAGGTAAAGTCTCTTTAGGATTGAATGCATCGCAGGTTTCTGAGCAAAAAGCGATTTATGAATTTGATGAAGTTACCGATCCTCAATGGCTTGAGTTTTTCAACGTCGATGATTTAGCATGGGTGAAATCTTAGGGTT
>CAJYBK010000153.1 GCA_913064955.1 uncultured Flavobacteriales bacterium | reverse complement strand
AATTCGTAAGTTGACATACCAAACTAGTGGCATCTTCAAAAGCTGCACCCTTTTTTAAAGGTTCTTCATATAGTCTATTTAACACACTATTTTCCGACAGTCCTTCACTTATACATTTTAAAACTTGCGACTTAGTAAATGTTTGTAATTCAGTTAAATTACTGATTTCAAAACTAACGATGGTAACATCAGAATTTGGGAACTTACCATTGTAGGCTTCAAAAAGCAATTGGTTTATTTGAAACAATTCGTAATGATATGCAATTACTGGGTATTCTTGAGATAAGTCCTCTTCCAGCATATCATGCGCCATTTGATGCAGTTGATTTGAATTTAAACGATCATTAAAAATGTAATTCAAGACCTGCTCTGCAGACTCCTCTGGTCTTAAATCAGATATACTCATCATCAACATTTCTCTTTTCTCTATTTCTGTCATACTGGAACAATCACCGGCATCAAAAACTTCTAATAAGTCAATAAAATGTTTCTCTGTCCAAAACCCATCTAATTTATGAGAAGAACGAATGTTTGATATTTTAATTTGATTTTTCATTTCTATATTTTACTTAGTAATTCAGAAAAATTTGCAGTCACCTACTAAATAGAGAGGGTAAAATTGACCTACTTAATAATATGAATGTCTCTTTGAGGAAACGGTATAATAATATTGGACTTTTTGAACTCATCGTCAATTTCAAATCTTAAATCACTTAATACATCTTCAATACCAAATACACTTTCAGACCAAAAAAACAATTCAAAATCAAGAGAACTTTCTCCAAAATCTTTAAACCTTACAAAAGGTTTAGGCTCTAAATCAACATTTTTATTTTCACTTGCCACTCTTAATAGGATATTCTTCACCTCTTTAGTGGGACTGCCATAAGCTACACCAACTTTTAATATAAATCTTGGATTGGCTGAAGAATGGCTCCAGTTTATAATATTCTCATCTACCAATTTATGGTTAGGCACAATGACTGTTATGTTATTCCTTGTAACAATGTGGCAAGTACGAATATTTATCTTGACAACTTCACCAATCATATCCTCACCAATAGTAATAATATCGCCTTTATCGACACTTCCTTCAAAAAGAATAATGATACCAGAAACCAAATCATTGAACACATTCTGCAATCCTAAACCAATACCAACCATCAAAGCCGCACCACTTGCCATTAACCATGTCAATTGCATACCAATAATTTGCAATGCCGTTAGTGCAAAAATTACCCAAGCAACATACCTTATAATTTGGTAAAATGCATCAATTCTCCCTTGATCCACTTTTTTTCTAACCTGATATCTTGATAGACCTTTCTTTACAATTGATAGTCCAATTTTTACAGCAAAGTATACTCCAATAACCAAAAGCAAAGTGGACACATTAATAACCAAAGAGTTATACTTAATAAGAGTGAAATTTAAAATTTCAGTAACCTTTTCCATGTCAAAAATTAATTGAATAATTTATATTTATAGTAATCAATATTAAATCTTAAAACGATTTGTAATCTAAAGATTTCTAAAAATTTTGTAATTAAACTATAAAATATAATTTATTTTTTCCGTGACCATTATTTTTTTGATTCTAACCATAAATTGAAGATTAGGTTTTTAGCGAAAGTATCATTTACCGGTAAAGACCAAAACGAACGCAACATTCGACCCTCTGAGCATCTTACCCGAAGGGGTTTTACGAATATCAGTCAAACCACCACTAAACCGAAGCTCAGGAGATATGAAGAAATGTGAAGCATCAATTTGGACACCAAAAGCAAAATCTGCCGCCAATGAAGTTTTGGTCTCGTATGCTTCTCCAACCTCAGACTTCAAAGGAACCCTAATATTTGGACCAAAAAGCATGTAAGGTCTTGCTTTTCCTTCATACCCTTTAAAGCGATATTTGAAATGAGTCATGAAGTCCAGATTATTAGGGTCTACTTTATAAGTCACATTATCTTCAGTTACCCTTGCATAATTGAATGACAACTCTCCTCGTGGAATAATAGACCATTTTTCTGAAATTGGAAATTCAGCCAACACTCCTAGTCTGAAACCTGGAGCATTCTCAATTTGAAGTTCATCCGTAGCATCAGAATTATATAGAGCAGAAAGATTAGCTCCTATATTAAAGCCAAATAAGGGGCGATAACGTTTTGTAGTATCGAAGTCTTCTGATTGAGTGAAAAACGCTGATGATAAAATCAAAGCGGAAATAAATAAACTTATTCTTAACATAATGTGAGAGATTATTGGTTAAGTAGAAGTGTTTCCAGATATCGTTGTTATAGATTATACTTTTTTAACGCATGTATCATTACGATTATTGCATAAAACAAAAAAACTCTAGACCTAAAAAGGACTAGAGTTTTTGTACCCAGAATGAGACTCGAACTCACACGCAACTAGTGCACAACGACCTCAACGTTGCCTGTCTACCAATTTCAGCATCTGGGTATTTCCTGTCTACCATCCCGATAGCAATCGGGATCAGCATCTGGGTATTTCCTGTCTACCATCCCGATAGCAATCGGAATCTAAGCGTTGATGCAAATATAATAGCTATTAAAGAATTGCCTATAGTTTACTTTGCAAATATTTAGAAGTTTGATTTTCACCATCATGACTCCAGCCTGGAGGCATAAAAATGTATTTCAATTTATCACTCCACTTCTTGGCTCTTTTCACATCTTTCCACAACGCACCATATTCATGTGTAGCAATTTTCAAAGGATTAAAGGTGTCAATGTTGCATGTTATTCCGTAAACAGGTTTCATTTGTTCATCTTCCTCTTCAAAAGTTCCAAATAATCTATCCCAGATAATAAATATACCTGCATGATTCCTATCCAAGTATTTTACCTGTGTAGCATGATGTACTCTGTGATGAGAAGGCGTATTCATAATCCATTCCAACGGCCCTAATTTCCCGACCAATTCAGTATGCTGAAAAAACTGATAAATCAAACTAATCGCTTGCATAATCATCATCCACACAGGATGAAACCCTAGCAGAGGAATCCATAAATAGAATAAATATTTATAGAATGGTTCCCCCCAACTTTGTCGTAAAGCGACAGACAAATTCATTCTTTCTGAGGAATGATGTTGAATATGAGCCGCCCAAAGTATCCGAACAGAATGACTCATCCTATGATGAAAATAAAATGCTAAATCATCAGCAAACAATAATAAAACCCACATCCACCAGGTACTCTCCAAAGTGAAAAATCTAAAATTATCGTAGAGAAATAAAAATAATAGGTACGCAAAACTCTTTGTGACTACACCTATTACCAAAACTCCTAACCCCATAGAAATACAAGCAGCTGAGTCTTTCAACTCATACAAGTGACTCTTTCTACGAATATCAATAAAAAGTTCTATTAATATAGATAGAATGAAAACTGGGACTGCATATTTCGTAGGGTCTTCAGTTATTCCGGGGTTGTTAAAAAATTCTAGCATTATAGTTTAAATTAGTGTTGATGTCCACCTACTCCATGCGCATGTCCATGCTCAACTTCCTCTTTAGTTGCTTCTCTAACATCCATAATTTCAACGTCAAAGACTAAATCCATACCTGACAATGGATGGTTTAAATCCAATGTAACATCTTCCCCTTCTACTTTTGTTACCAAAGCAACTGCCATTCCATTATTGGTATCTACTTGCACCTGCATCCCTTCCATTAACTCCTCATTACCTTCATTTTGGAAACCACTTTTTGGCACTACATGAACTAACTCTTCATTGTAATCTCCATATGCATCTGCACTAGCGATTTCGGCAACAAATTTATCTCCAGTACTTTTATTCTCTAATTGTGTTTCCAAACCTTTAATTAAAGAAGCATTACCATGCAGGTACAGCAATGGTTCTCTATCTGTAGAAGTATCCAACAGGTCTCCTTGTTTATTTTTTAAGGTATAATGGAATTTAGCTACAGTGTTTTTTGATATTTTCATTCTTTATTTTTTTTCAAAGTTAGGGATTCATTTAAAAGTCTTCAAAAATTAACACCTAAAACCATCGCTTAGTACAATATTTGTGTCTTTTCATCAAAATCGAATGATCTTTTCTTTCAATTATAATAGATTTGCACCAAACTAATTATTAAAGTAAAATGAAAAACTTATTTAAAGCAACTGTAGTTGCATTTTTGGCTTCAGCAATGATTTCTTGTGGAGGAGCAGACAAGGCAAATTTTGTAGGAAACTGGACTCCAGACTTAGGATCTGTTGACATTCACATTAGTGAAGCTATTCCAAGTGAATTGCAAGAAAACATGGACTTAGACAAAATTAAGTCTGAAATGAAGAAAAATCAAAGCATGGCTGACAAAGTCAACATGGAATTCAAAGAAGATGGAACTTTTACTGTTGGTCCAGAAGGAGATACAAAAGATTTCAAATGGGATGTAGATGGAGATAACTTAGTTATTTCTGGTCAAATACCTGAAGAAGCTGATGGAGACATGGGTGGAAAAGATTTCTCTTTTGCTTTTGAAATTGTAGAATCTAGTGCAGATGAGTTCACTTTAAAGTTAACTGGTGCGTCTATTATGGAGCAAGCTAAGGCTCAATTTAAAGATCAAGTTGATGAAGCAATGGGAGAAGCAGGTCCAATGTTAGGAATGTTAGACTTAGATAAAATTCTAGGTGAGTCATGGGCTTCTTTAAAATTTAAAAAGAAAGCAGTTGAGGCTTAATTAAAAGTTACTAAAACAAAAAGGGCTTAACACGATGTGTTAAGCCCTTTTTGTTTGCAATCGTTTGCCAATTATTTTCAATTACTTTTTGCTTTCAATCAATTTTTGCATCTGCTGTAATTGAATCTCAAATTCCTTTATTTTACTTTCCAGGCTTTCGTTCTTTTCATTCAACAACTTCACCTCATCTTCCAACCCTTCAATAAGAACTTGCTGCTCTTTAGTAGCTTGCACTAGAGGCACAACAAAAGCAGAATATCTTAAACCGTAATAATCCGAATCACTACCAGGCGTATCGACCCCACTAAAATTAAACCCTATTGACTGTGCTGCTTTTTCAACATCTTGCGCGATAAATCCTGTTTTCAACTCTGCGCTTTTATTTGCTATGGCATCCATTAAACCGCTAGAATCTCTTATAAAACTTTCTGATCTCCCGCCATGCTTCAACATTTTCATTGGATCCAAATTATAAGTGACAGGTTCTAAGAGTTTAATAAAATCTAAACCTGGAACATCGCTTTTGACGTTGTTTTTGAATCTTCCATCAGAAATAACAGTAAACATCACCGCTCCTCCAATGGTAGCAACTGTAGCATTACCTACTACTACCATATCATTTCCTGCTACCTGTGCCATGTAACCAACAGCAGTGGTGTTGCTCCAAGGCCCACCTGATTGATCTCCAAGTGCTCCTAAATAAGAGTTATTATCCCCACCAACTACTGCTCCTCCAGCCTGAAAACCGATTGCTGTTACATTATTTCCAGTATAATTTTTGACAGCATCAGAACCAATCGCTACGTTTCCTTCTCCCGTATTATTTGAGGTTAGCGCTAAATACCCTAATGCTGTATTACTATTTGCATCATTCGATCGTAACGCTTGATAACCAATTGCTGTATTTTTTTCTCCAGCTCCATTACTAAACAAAGTTGACGCCCCAATTGCTGTATTAAAATCAGCCTCATTATTCACTAACGCTTGAAACCCTGCTGCTGTATTCCCTTTACCCACGGTGATAGCGCTTAATGTTTGGTAACCAACTGCCGTATTTTGAATACCTGTTGAATTATTCATTAAACTCTGGTAACCAGTTGCTGTGTTATTATCCACTTCATTCGCCATTAGTGATTGATAACCATTTGCCGTGTTATTATTTCCAGAAACATTAGATCGGAGAGTTTGATAACCATTTGCTGTGTTACCTGAACCATCTACATTTAATAAAAGTGATTCATAACCAGATGCTGTATTATTATCTGCAGTGTTTGCTCTTAAAGACTGATAACCATTAGCCGTATTCCCAGAACCAGTTGACAATGATCTCAATGTTTGGTATCCATTTGCAGTATTTCCAGAACCTGAAATAGCAGAGTACAATGCTTCAGCACCTACAGCGGTATTAAACTCATCATTCATTAACCGCATACTTTGAAACCCAATTGCAGTATTATAATTACCTGTTTCAACTGTATATAAAGACCTATACCCAACTGCAGTATTCCCTTCACCTTCAGTTAAAGTGTTAAAGGCACTTTTTCCCAGACCAGTATTAAAATCACCTGTTGTAATAGCCCATCCATCTTCTTCACCTGCAAAAACATTTTCTGCTTTGGCAGACAAACTACCTTTTACCCAATTTCTTGTTGATTCAAAATAATAAAAACCAAAATCTTCATCTTTTTGAAATACAAATAGGCCATCTGCAGGAGTTCCTATTAAATTTCTCTGCGCTTTTGTCATTCTTGGAATAAGCATTCCTTTGGTGGTTGACACCACATCCAACATTGCAGAATTATCTGGATTAGCTCCTGTAGTATTTATCCCAATATTTTGAGATAGTAATTTCGTAGAGAAAATAACTAAAAAGAAAACTATATAAACTGAGCGCATTATTACTATTATTAATACGCGAAATTATGAAATCTTATTCAAAAAGAATAGTTTGAAAGAGTAAACTACTGAATCAATAAAATATTTTACTTTTGCGTCTAGAATATAACAACTCTTATGTCTAGAATTTTAACATACTTCCTACTTATTTTAATGGCCTCGTCCTATATGCAGGTTTATGGGCAAGATTCTACTTATTCTACATTTCTTAACAACAAACTTCACGACAGCATTAGGTACAATGCCATAAATACGGCTGTGTGGCAACATATGTTTTCCAACCCAGATTCAGCTATTGTTTTAGCAAAGGAACAACGTAATTTTGCAATAAACATTAAGAATAAAAAACAAGAAGCAAAAGCATTAAATAATGAAGGAATTGCTAACTCCATTCAAGGCAACGCCAATAATGCCGAAAAGTGTTATTTGGAGGCTATTAAAATTAGCAAAGAAATAGGTGACTATAAAAAAGTAGCTTCAATATATAACAACCTAGGTATTCTTTACAAAGAAAAGAACTCACTCCCTAAATCATTGGAATACTTCTACATGGCATTAACAACTCACGAGAAAAACAATGACAAACCTCACATTGCTTCAACTCTTAATAACATTGGTACCATCTTTTACATGCAAGGTGATTATGTAAAAGCAGAAGATCACTTTCAAAAAAGTCTAAAGTTAGCCACTGAAATCGATGACCAAAATGACCTTGCTAATGCAATCCAAAACATTGCAATTATTCGAATCGCTCAAAAGAAGTTTACTGAGGCAATAACACTTAATAGGGAGGTTGCAACCATCAGAGTAGAATTAAACCAAACGCAAGGAATAGCAGAAGTTTATGGAAACTTAGGTAGTTGTTTTCTTGGCTTAATTCCGGAAAATCAAATAGAGAATTCAGATATAACTACTGATTACCTACCTTATTTAGATAGCGCTTTTCAGTATTACAGTCATGGGTTAAATTTGGCAAGATCGATTGATGCTCGATACGAAATTGCAGATAATTTAAAAGGACTTGGTATAATTGCTTATTTAAGAAAAGATTATTCTCATGCTATTGAATTCCTTACTGAGAGTTCTACTATAAGTGAGGAATACCAATTTTTAAAACTAGGAATGGAGTCATATGAAGGGCTCTACAAGTGTTATAAGCAGCAAGACAAAAATGATCTAGCACTAATCAATTTAGAAAAACAAATCGTTCTGAAAGACAGCATCGAAAAGGTTGAAGATCAAAAGAACCTTATCCAAAAGGAACTACAATTTGAATTTGACAAACAGACATTAGCCACAAAAAAAGAACAGGAAAAGAAAGATGCAGTAGCAAAAATAACTCTTTACTCTGTTCTTGCTGGACTAGCACTAGTTGTGCTCTTTAGTTTATTCATTTTTAACAGATTTAGAGTAATTAGTAAACAAAAGAAAGTCATTGAAATTCAAAAAAAGGAAACAGAAAAGCAGCATAAAATAACAGAAGTTCAAAAGCAAAAAATTGAGATTATCAATCACGAATTGACGGACAGTATCAATTATGCAGAAAAAATACAAAGAGCTTTACTTCAGTCAACTGAAAGCGTAAAAAAAGTTACTTCCGGTTACTTTAACATTTTCAAACCAAAAGATATCGTAAGTGGTGATTTTTATTGTGGAGCTGAAAAAGAACAATATGCATACTTTGCCTGCGTTGACTGCACTGGACATGGTGTGCCTGGTGCTTTTATGTCGATGCTAGGGATGTCTTTTTTAAACGTGATTATAGCCACTCCTT
>CAJYBK010000152.1 GCA_913064955.1 uncultured Flavobacteriales bacterium | reverse complement strand
AACCTCCCTCGTACCATGTCCAAACATCTCCAGCCACTAAATTTCCTCCATTGACCGTGAGCGTTGTATTTGCACCTGGGCAAACACTAAAACTAGAAGCGGTAACAGAACTTGGTGCGGCTGATAAGGCGTTGACGATAACGGTTACACTTTCGCAAGTAGTATTGTTACAATTGCCTTCGGCACGTGCAAAATATGTGGTTGTAGCATTCGGATTAACTGAAATGGAATTACCACTTCCTAAATAAATTCCACCACACGATCCTTGATACCATTCCCAGGTAGCGCCATCTCCCAATGTACCACCTACCACATCCAATGTAACCGCAGCACCCGGACAAACATTGTTTGCAGAACTAGTCACACCAGTAGCAGCGACAGATAAACTTTCTACAGTAATATTAGTTGAGGCACATATCGTATTATTACATACTCCCTCTGCTCTCACAAAATAATTTGCAGTAGTGGTAGGGTTGACAGCAATTGAAGTCCCTGAGCCAACACTCAATCCTCCACAAGCGCCATTGTACCACTCCCATGTTGCTCCGGCACCTAGGCTTCCACCTATTACAGACAACACTACTAATTCATTTGGGCAAACACTAGGATCTGATGCTATGACCGAGACTGGGTCTTGCGATAAATCATCTACTAAAACTGTGACAGTGGCGCAATTGGAATTATTACATGTTCCTTCCGCTCTTACAAAATAAGAAGTCGTAACATTTGGCGTCACATTTATGTTTGCACCTGTTCCAATAGGCGCTCCTGCACCACATCCACCTGCGTACCAATACCAATTGGCACCAGTACCAAGATTACCTCCATTGACTGTAAGATTGACCGTAGTTCCCGCACAAACTTGTGCATTACTGCTAGAAACACCAGATGGATCGCTTGAAAGCGTATTTACTGTGACTGTAGTTGAGGCAGAGGCAGTAGTATCACATCCTTCGATTCTAACAAAGTAAGTAGTTGTGATTAATGGAGTTACTCCTGTATAGTTGACACTAGTACTCGAGAATAAAGGTGCGGGCAAACCAATAGTTGGATCACTATCGTACCATACATATTCTCCTCCCGTACCTGGTGCACCACCTGAAGCGGTAAGATTGACACTTGCCCCTACGCATATTGTATTTTGGCTAGCAGTTAAAGTAGTAGGTGCTTGCGAAGGAGTTTCTACCACGACCACCGTGTTGACCGTATTAGTGATGGCGCAATTACCTTCCGCTCTGACATAAATTGTGCTCGTAGCAGTAAGGTTAGCGACAAAAGGAGTTCCACTTCCAAGTAATATTCCACCGGCATTTGGATCTCCATTGTACCAATACCAATCAGAGTTGGTTCCCAGACTACCTCCATTTACAGACAAGGTAACAGGACCTAGACCACAAAGTGCGTTCGGATTAGCCGTTATAGAAGTTGGTGTAGTAGAAGGTGTTTCTATTTGCACTTGCACTTCATTGGAAAGGAAAAACCCACATCCGTAAACAATTTTTCTTCTGTAACATGTATTTTGTAAGATACCTAAAGCGGGATCGTAAGTAGGATTTACAGCACCAGGAATATCTACAAATGCACCTGTACAACCGACATCTTGCTGCCATTGATAGGTAAACCATGGAGAAGTCGCTGCTGTTCCAGCATTGACGTTCCCTAACAAGGTAGGATTACCACCAGAGCATACAAACTGATCTCCATCAATGGTTCCGCCATTGGCTGAGACATAATTCCAATATATTTCAATTCTTGCTTTGTAGTCACCTATTGCTATTTCATATTGATTCCATTGACAAGGTGCGTCATTTTGAAAGGTGATATTTCCAGATGCTCCTCTCCCATCGTGGTTATCATCTCCATTTGCCACACATGATGAAAACAAAGAAGGACTTGGATTGTAGTCGCATTTTGGATTACAATCATCTTCCCATCCTTCCATTTCTGTATTGATGATAGTGGCATCAGAATTCACAACAGTGAGCCAATTAAAAGGAATGGTAGGTCCAGAGTGATTTGGATTACCTGACCACCATGTACCAAAAGTATTGGTTGTGCTAATACATCCAGTAGCTTGAAAAGCAGTTAAGGCAGAAGGAGTAGTTCCATTATCTTTTAGAAAGATGAACCATACGGGGTCTTGGTCATTGATTCCAATCCCTCCATCGTTTCCGTCTGCATCTGCATACAACTCTACGATACGGACTTGATAATCTACATTTTGCGCAAACGTGCAAAATGAATAAAAAACCAAAAAGGCAGTTAATAATCTATTCATGCTATTCATTGAAAGTCAAAAGTATGAAAAATGAACTTATTTTTGACCTATAATCCAATCTCACGAATGATTTTTTATCAACAAAAAATCTCTTTTGTGGATTACCCGATTCACGATGGATTGAACAATCTTATTGAACAATCATCATTACAATAGGTGTTGCCACTACCTCAAGAATGCTAAATACTATTTTGTACTTGGCAAATCTTCAAAATTCACTTCTACATATCCTAAGGTTTCATTGATACCATAGATAGGTATAATGACCATGTTATTTTCAATTTCACCTTTGGCATTGGCTAGTTTAGCTACCTCTTTGTAAGTATTTCCTTCTCTCTTTTTGTCTGTTGACAATTCAATGATATTTTCTTTATTGATGAATAGCACACTTTTTACATTTTCGGTTTTTACAAATTGATTCAGTAGTAAACCAACTTGCTCTTTATTCCCTCTTAGCAATTCACTTCTTACACTCCAAGAAAAAATCATGGATAGTGCGCTGGCGTTATCCACAGTGAGGATATCCAATTTCTCTTGAAACTCTTCTTGATAACTCTTTTTATCCGCTTCAAATTTAGTTTCCATTCCAGAAATCTTAATGTTATAGTAAATTACTGTGATTAAAAGCACTATCAAAAGTAAACCTGGTATAATTAGGTTTTTCCTTTTTCACATCTTTTCCATGAAATTGGCTTTCTCCATTTCTTTTGTCTCGTTTGTTGGCTGTTCTACTTGAGTTTCTTCCACTTCTTTATTTTCGTTTTCCATTTTTTTAATTATTCTTTTTTTATCAATTCAGTTATTTGCTCTCTACGACAATTGACGACCCAGAAATATCCAAAGTGGCACCTGCAAGTAAAATTTGTTTAGGATAAGCCTTTGATAGAGCTAGAATATCCTTTGAAATTTTATCCTTTGTGATTCTTCGGCTTTTAAAGTCCACCACATATCTCAACGTATGCGTTACCCAGTTCTCATCAAAAACAACTGTTACCATCGGATCAATAGTTGCGTTTTCGATAAACAATTCATCATTCAATTTTTCCCATGAAGACTTGCTTTTGAGTGTAAAGTCGGACACGTGTTTATTTAGTATTTTTAATAATTCCTCACTTACCCATGGTAAGTCTGATTGGAACTTAATAGGTACTGATATCTCATCCCATATGAAAGGGAAGTCACCACTATAGTTGTAAACAGGTTCTTTGAAGATAAAACTATTGGCTACTCTTACCATTTTACCATTGTATAAATCTCCGTTTACCCAATCTCCAATCTCCATTAAAGTAGTTCTAAGCACTCCTACATCTACTACATCTCCTTTGATTCCCCCTAACTTGATTCTATCTCCAACCTTGAAGAAATTACCAAATATGATGGCAATATAACCAGCGATACTTACAATTACCTCTTGCAAAGCAAAAGCAATTCCAGCACCTGCCACTCCCAAAGCAACACCAACATTGGAAAACTTGTAGTTAAAAACGATCATTACGGCTAATATGGAGACAAAATAACCTGCAAAGGTGATTACTTTTCTAGCCTTGTACTGACTTATTGTTTTCTTAACAATTTTACTACTGTTCCTATTGATTATTCTTATGGCAAACCATATCACAACCCACGCTAACAGCACAATGATCCATCTACTAATTACAGGATCCTTAATGAATTGTTTGATCACTTCCATTGTTTCAATCTAAGATTTAGAGCAAATGTATCATATAATAAATCACGTTTCACAAATGATTATTAAAATTTTTAAAAATAATATTTCTAGGTAAAAAGTAAATCAATTTATCAGTAGAAGAAACTTACATTTGCAACGTGCAGCAAGGCTACAAAATAAAAGACATTTGGAAAATAGCATTACCTATCATGATTGGGGGAATTGCTCAAAACTTGGTGACCGTTACCGACACCGCCTTTCTGGGGCAAATAGGACAGGTAGAACTAGGTGCTGCGGGTAACTCTGGGATTCTTTATTTCCTTTTTGTCATTACTGGAATGGGATTTTCATCAGGCGCTCAGATAATTATAGGAAGACGCAACGGTGAAAAAAAGTACCGAGAAATTGGAGGAATCGTAGACCAATCATTCTACTTTATACTGCCACTTGGAATACTTCTCACAGCGATATTGTTTTTTGTGATGCCTCATGTGTTGGAGTACATTATACATTCACCTCAGATTTATAGCGCCTCAGCCGACTACATTAAGGTAAGGTCTTTTGGGATCATCTTTGCTTTTATCACTTTCGCGTTGAACGCATTCTATATTGGCACAACCAAAACTAATGTATTGATAGTGTCTACTTTTATAATGGCCATGGTCAATGTAACGCTAGATTATGGACTTATCTTTGGTAACCTTGGTTTACCGAAAATGGGTATTGAAGGTGCGGCACTGGCTTCTGTCATTGCCGAAATCACAGCATGCTTGTTTCTCTTTACCTTCACTTTTTATAAAGTAGATTTAGAGCAATATCAACTGTTTAAATTCCTTAAGCCGAACAAAGAAAAATTAGTTCGAATTCTCAAGGTATCTTCACCTATCATGTTGCAAAGTTTTATCACTTTGGGATCTTGGTACATCTTCTTTTCCCTCATTGAAAGCATGGGTGAAGACGACTTAGCGGTGTCTCATATCATTAGAAGTATTTATATGGTCATGATGATTCCGATGTTTGGTCTTAGTACAGCAGCCAATACCATTACCAGTAATTTGATTGGAGAGAATAAGTCCAACTTGGTTTTACCTACCACTTGGAAGATAGTAGGGATCAGTGTAGTTTGCTCACTCCCTTTTGTCTTACTTAATTTATTAGTTCCTGATGAGATTATAGGTTTCTACACAAATAGCCCGGATATAATAGAAAGTTGCAAAGAAACACTTTATGTAATCAGCGGCTCGATGTTTTTCTTCTGTTTGGCTTTTATTTTATTTAATAGCGTAACGGGAACAGGCAATACAAAAACCTCATTGTTGATCGAATTCATCAACATAGTCATCTATCTTACATCAGCGATTTTTATTATAAAGTACTTTAATCCGAGAATTGCCTATGTATGGTGTGCGGAGTTCATTTACTTTGGTCTGCTTGCCCTGATGTCTTGGTATTACCTCAAATATGGTAATTGGCGAGACAAACAAATTTGACTATACACCAAACTGAGAAAGATGGTGTTCTAAATGCTTTGCGTATAAATTATTCCATTCTGCAGCGGTAAGTTTTCCAAACCCTGGGTTTTCCAGACCTTCAAAATGGCTTCTCCCCTTTTTTTCATGATCCAAGATGTTTGCTAGCAGCAGTTCTTTTTCTTTTTCAAATTCTCTTTGATCTGCTATTAGGAATAAAGGACCAGTCTGAGAGTTCTTTTTGTAGGGTTTGTCACCCACAACAATCTTCTTGACAAAGGCCTTCAGAATAAACTTAGTAAACATATTATACTTTGGATCTTTCTTTCCATTGGTGATATCGTAAGCCACATTTAAATGTGCCATCATTTGCGCCACATTCATCTTACCCCAGACCGGCTGTGATTCTGGTGTTAATTGATTGATTCTCTGGGTGAATATTTCCGTTGTTTTGGGATCGAATGTATCTAGTATTTGCATTATGCTTGAATTATTTAAATGCAAAATAAGCTATTTTTTGCTACATCTTATTTTTTACTTCATCAATTATTTATCTAACTTTGATACTATGAAGGGTAGTTTGCTGTACATATTAATGATAGAATTTTTGGCCATAGGCATGATTGGTTGTACTGAGTCTCGATCTGACGCTACTGATGAAAACCATATTACTAAAGGAGAAGTCAGAGATGAAAATGGGAATTTATTAGCCAAAGGTAAATACAATGCTAATGACGAAAAAGATGGTCTTTGGGTAAACTATTATGCTGATGGAAAAGTAAAAGATTCAGTCAATTACCTCAATAATGAATTGGATGGACGTTATATATCTTTCTTTCCAAATGGAAGAAAAATGAGTGATGGCTTTTACATTTCTGATAAGCCAGAAGGTGAATGGCTTTATTGGAATGAAGATGGCAGTATGATATAGCGTAGCATGTGGAAGGATAGAAAACCTCACGAGGGGTCCTACACCTATTATGATTTTGGCAAAATACAATCATTCGCCAATTGGTCTAATGGCAAGATACATGGTGAATGGAAAAACTATGATTCTTATGAAAACCTTATAGAAATAACCCATTATGAAAATGGATTAAAACATGGGCCTGCAGTTCAATTCTACCCAGATAGCACTATCAAAATCAAGGCTACATTTGAAAACGAATTACCTCATGGTCTTTACGAGGAGTACTATCCATCTGGAGTTTTAAAATCTCAGGTAGAATATGTGCAGGGTAAAATGGAAGGTGACTTAATCAAATTTGATAGCACTGGGAATATTAACTCCATTGAATCCTATAAAGGCGGCATTCTAAAACTGGATGAACCTGAAGAAGAAATGGAAGTAAAGGCGGTTTAAGCCGAAATGAAATTATCGTAATTTCTCACACAGCCTAAAATAGATTTAATTAAATCTGACTTTTCATCTTCATTTTGAAAATAATCTGACAGTACTAACTTAGCATCATTCAGCACTTCTTCTTCAAAGGGACCTTCCAGGTTTTCAATAACAGTCAATCCTTCTAGGGCCACCATGTAACTTCCTCTGCAAGACGCTTCGATAATTTCTGCCATGTAGTTGATTGGATTGAGGTTGGCGTTCCAAAGCGAAAATAAGATCATTTCGTTCACCTCATCATCACCTTCTAACAACCCTTCTACCAAAGGCAAAACACCTTCTTTTATTTTTAACTGAGACAATAACTTTTTGATTTCATCTTTTACATCCTCACTAGCAGTTGATCCATAAACGCTGATCATAGCCGGAATAACAGAAGCATCTCCTTTGCTTTTGATTCTTTTCAATGCATCTAAAATCACTTTAGTATCTGTTGATTCCAAATCTTTTAAGATTGTTTGAACTACCTTTTTTTGGGTTGTATTTTCAGCCATAGTTGTCTTTTTTAGATGGACAAATCAATTTTTAAAATACAAAGATAGGAACTTAATAGATTTTAGAATTAAATTGTACTCGGAAAAGGAATAGTTTAAATTGAATTATGAAGTATATTTTTCTAATATTAATTGCCGTTTTAAGCATTTGTATTAATGCTCAAAAAAATGAGCGAATAGCAGGTGTTTTCTTCTGTGAAAAAGGCTCATTTGGATTCGAAGACTCACTTTACTTTAAGAAAAACAAACTTATTGTTAAGTTGCATCCTGCAGTTGGTTATGGTACTGTTCATATTTTTACTTACAAAATGAAATACGAATTAAACAATATTATATTTTTTAAAGAAATAAGACACCGAACTAGACCAAGTGGACATAAAAGTTCGGGTCTCTCTGGGTATTTTGACAAGAAACATATTCATATAATTCTTCTTGAAAATGGTAATTTACAAATTGGAAATAAGTCCGATATTATTGAGCCTGCAGAATTAAGGTTTATACCAACTATTGATAAACTGCATTAATATTTTTCTAAGGTTGTTTGTTGTAATTTTTAGTAGCTTTGAGACGTTTTCTATTGTTCAACAATCATGTCAGAAATAACCATGTCAGAATTTACATCTACCAGTTGTGCTGAGTTTTATAAAAGGTGCTTGTTATCAAGCAATGATACCATAGCCAACTTTAATACTATCCTTACTAATTTGGAGAATTCATCCAAAAGTGAGGAAACCAGAAAGACACTTGCCGAAATCATTCAATACTTCGAAGATAATTCGTCTATTGACTTTGTAGCTAAATATCATTTTTCTTTTGTGAAGGTGGATATTTCCAATGATCATGATAATTCTGAACCGTTGCTTTTGCTACAGTTTCCAAGTACGTTTACTCCTGAGGAGTGGTCTTACACTTTTTTTGAAGGATTGTGCAGGTATGATCAATCTGAGTTTAACAGTAAGAAACTGGTAGAAATAGGTTGTGGGAATGGCTGGATAACTCTTGGTTTGGCAAAGAAGTACAATCCTGAATTCATATATGGATTGGACATTAATCCTAAGGCTATCATCGCTTCAAAAATCAATTTACACATTAATGCCATAGACGAGAATGGCGAACTTATTTTAGATGACAAGGGCAAAAGTT
>CAJYBK010000151.1 GCA_913064955.1 uncultured Flavobacteriales bacterium | reverse complement strand
TCCAAAGTCAGCGTGACCTGGAGTGTCAATGATGTTAATTTTAACATCTTTATAGTTTACTGAAACGTTCTTAGAAAGAATTGTAATTCCTCTTTCACGCTCTAAATCGTTATTATCTAGAATTAGTTCTGTGGCTTCTTTTCTATTGTCAAGTGTTTGACAAGCGTAAATGATTTTATCTACCAATGTTGTTTTCCCGTGATCTACGTGGGCAATAATGGCAATGTTTCTAATTGATGATGACATACTATTTTTTAATTTAGCGTGCAAAGGTAGAATACTTATGCTGATAGACAATTTTTAATTCATTAATAGTTAATTAATTGAAGCCAAAAAGTGATCTTTATTATTATTTTAATAGAAGCATTACTGGCATTGCTGATGTCATATAATTAAAAGAGTGTAGATAAGCATGGATAATCTCTCGTTGAATACGATTATTTTGAAGATTAAAGCAATCATTTCTATGTAACTTAATTCTTTTTCTTAAGTTTATAAAAAAATAGAAAACAATGAAATTTACAAAAATTACAAGTGCGGTCTTGACTATTGGAATATTAGGAATTACTTCTTGTGGAGGTGGTGAAACAGATGAGTCAAAAGAGAATGATGGTCATTCCACTAATTCGGATTCAACAGAAGTGGTGGAGGCACCGGTAGAACTTTCTGAATTTGCTGCTGCTATGGAGTTATCGTCAAAAAACGATTTTAATGCTGGTGAATTCACAAAGGCAACTGTCTTTTTGTGGGAGAGAGAAGGAATAGTTACTGGATATCCTATGGCTTATGCATCGGACCCTGATACGATTACGTTGAAAAGTAATAATTTCAATATGATTGACAACCCTGATGAATTTCAAAAAACAATTTCTATTAAGGTTAAGTTTAAAGATAATGCAGAGATGAAAGTTCAGAAAGGCGTTAAATATGCAGTTAAAGGAAATATCTATCTTTCATTTAGTGATGTTTCTTTTGGAAATGCAGTTTCAATTTCTATTTATGAAGCAGAGATTGTTCCAGTAGATGAAGCAAATAGCGCTAGTTTGTCATCAATTGCTGATATTGACTTATCAAAGCAAATGTTCTGTGGAGACTTAAGTAATGTATCGAATGCTTATTATGACATTTTCAAGACGAAAGAATCCATAACTGTTACAGGGCCATTCTCTCATACTGTTTCTTCAGGAACAGCAGATGCTAATGGTGTATATCCATATAATAATGTTTACTTGGATCCAAGTTATAACGTTACTTGTGCAATGTTATCAGCGCCAGATGCTGACTTTTTAAATGCGCAAAGAGATGCTGGTAAAGATGTTACTATCAAAGGAAAGTTTGCATCTACTTATAGTACTGCATTTCTAAAAGATGCTGAAATTGTAAATTAAAATAGAGAATATGAAAAATTTAATAATTGGAATCGGATTGATAGGATTAGTGTCTTGTGTAGGAAGTAAAACACCTAAAGATGCAGCAATAGAGTGGTGCGAATGTGTAGCAAAACATGATAAAGATTATAGCACCCAAGAATGCAAAGATATTCAAGAGGGGTTTATGAAAGAAAACAAAGGAAAGGATGATGTGTTGAAAGAGTTCTTTGAAGAACAAGAGTTGTGTAGAGCGAGTATTATCAATAAATAAGAATATGCTTTATAAACTGAAAGGTCTAACTTAAAAGTTAGGCCTTTTTTTTGGAGCTGTTTTTTGCGTCTTATGGAAAAAAAAGGTATGCGTGCATAACTTTTTCTCAAAATAGTATGCTTGCATACTAAATTTTAGCTACATTCGTAACTCAGATAGAGAAGAGCAGAAATGAAACCAGAAGAATCCATAGATTTTCACATAAGATGGGCTTGGTATAATATATCAAGAATGTACAATTTACAAGCAACTGCGTTTGGAGGTTCCATGGCGATAGGTTATGCCTTACTGAATATTGAGCCTGAAGGAACTCCTAGTACTAAGTTGGCCCCTAAGATGGGTATGGAGCCTAGGAGTTTGACTAGAATGATAAAATCCTTAGAAGAAAAGGGGCTGATAACAAAAGAAACTGATCCAACCGATAAGAGATTGGTTAAGTTGTTTCTAACAAAAACTGGTAAGCAACAGAGGAAATTGGCAAAGTCAGTTGTGCTTAAATTTAACGACAAAGTGTACAAAGAAATTCCTCAGGAAGACCTCGAAACTACGTTTAGGGTGATCGCCAAGGTTAATAATATAATAGATAACAACGAAGTATTTAACTAAAACTTAAAAGACAACATGAAAAGAAACATTAAAAAAGTGGCGGTTTTAGGTTCAGGAGTGATGGGCTCCAGAATTGCCTGTCATTTTGCTAACGTTGGTTGCGAAGTCCTATTATTGGACATTGTACCAAAGGAAGCAGTAGAATCTGAAGACAAGAAAGCCAGAAATAAACTGGTAGATGATGCATTGACATTTGCATTAAAATCAAATCCTTCTCCTATATATAGTAAGTCTTTTGTTTCGAGAATTGAAACAGGAAACATGACAGATGATATGCATAAGATATCAGAAGCAGATTGGATCATCGAAGTGGTAGTAGAGAGATTAGATATCAAGAAAATCGTATTTGGAAATGTTGAAAAATTCAGAAAGCCAGGAACATTAGTTACTTCTAATACTTCTGGAATTCCTATTCATCAAATGCTGGAAGATAGATCAGAAGATTTCCAAAAGAACTTCGCTGGGTCTCACTTCTTTAATCCTCCTCGTTACCTTAAATTGTTGGAAGTAATTCCTACACCAAAAACATCCAATGAAGTAGTAGAGTTCTTAATGGATTACGGTGCTAGAGTTTTAGGAAAAGATACAGTTCTTTGTAAAGATACACCAGCATTTATTGCTAATAGAGTGGGAGTATATGCTATTCAAGACTTATTCCACACAGTTACCAAAATGGGATTAACTGTAGAAGAAATTGATAAGTTAACTGGACCTGCAATGGGTCGACCAAAGTCTGCTACATTCAGAACTTGTGATGTTGTTGGATTGGATACTTTAGTACATGTTGCTAATGGTGTAAAAGACAACTGTCCTTCAGATGAAAGATTAGAAGTTTTTGAAACACCTGATTTTGTTTCCAAAATGGTTGAGAATAACTGGTTAGGTTCTAAATCTGGTCAAGGTTTCTATAAGAAAACTAAGAATGCTGAAGGTAAGAAAGAGATCCAAGTTTTAGATCTTAATACTTTGGAGTATCGTACTCAGAATAAAGTAAAGTTTGCAACTTTAGAATTGGCTAAGCAAGAAACTGATCTTGGTAAAAGAACAAAAATTCTTTTCTCTGGTAAAGACAAGGCAGGAGATTTCTACAGAAGTGTTTATACAGGTGTTTTCCAATATGTAACAAACAGAATCCCTGAGATTTCTGATGAGTTGTACAAAATCGATGATGCACTTCGTGCAGGATTTGGTTGGGAAATGGGACCATATGAAACTTGGGATGCCATCGGTTTTGAAAAAGCATTGAAAGTAATGGAAGAGACGGGTAGAAAACCTGCTCAATTTATTTATGATATGCAAGCTGCAGGTGTTACTTCTTTCTATAAGATTGAGAATGGAAACAAGATGTATTATGACATCAATGCTAAAGTATACAAAATAATTCCTGGTACTGAAGAATTAATTTCTTTGGCCAACTTAAGAGATTCTAATACAGTTTGGAATAATTCAGATGTACACATCATCGATTTAGGAGATGGTATTTTGAATGTGGAGTTCCACACTAAAATGAATACTATTGGTGGTGGAGTGCTTCAAGGAATAAACCAAGCACTAGATTTAGCTGAACAAAATGAAAAGTATACTGGAGTTGTCATTTCTAATGAAGGTGAAAACTTCTCTGCTGGAGCCAATGTAGGTATGATCTTTATGATGGCGGTTGAGCAAGAGTATGAAGAATTAGATTTTGCCATCCGTGCTTTCCAAAATACCATGATGAGATTAAGATATTCATCAGTACCTGTAATTGCTGCTCCTCACGGAATGGCTTTAGGTGGAGGTTGCGAAATCTGTCTTCATGTAGATAAGGTCATCGCTCACGCTGAGACTTATACAGGATTAGTTGAATTTGGTGTTGGATTGATACCTGGTGGTGGTGGAACCAAAGAGTTTGCAGTGAGAAATCACGATGACTTGAATGAAGGTGACATGAGAATCAATAACCTTAGAAATAGATTCTTAACAGTAGGTCAAGCCAAAGTAGGAACATCTGCTCACGAAGCATTTGAGTTAGGTTACTATAGAAAAGGACAGGACGAAGTGATTGTATCAAGAGCACATCAATTGGCTTATGCAAAACAAGTTTGTATGGCAATGGTTAGCAAAGGATACCAACAACCAGCAAAACGTAAAGACATCACTGTTTATGGGAATGAAGGTTTAGGAATTGTCTACGTAGGTGCAGATTCAATGTACAACGGTAAGTATATTTCTGAGCATGATAAATTGATTTCTGAAAAACTAGGATTTGTAATGTGTGGAGGTGATTTGTCTCATCCAACGCAAGTGTCAGAGCAATATTTATTGGATCTTGAAAGAAAAGCCTTCTTGGAACTTTGTACTGAGAAGAAAACGCTAGAGAGAATTCAGAGTATTTTGCAAACGGGTAGAGTGTTACGTAATTAATTACGCAGGTAATACGTCCTATGTATTACGTAAGACGTAACTGAATATTGAAAAATAAAAACTAAAGTTAACAATGAACAATTTTAAAGAATTAAATGTATGGAACGAGGCTGTAAAACTTGCTGGTCAGGTTTATAAGCTAACTGCTACATTTCCTTCTGAAGAAAAGTTTGGGATGATTTCACAGTTGCAAAGAGCATTAGTTTCCGTAAGTGCAAATATTGCAGAGGGAGCAGGAAGAAACAACAAAGGAGAATTTAATCAATTCTTAGGAATTGCTCAAGGTTCTGCAAGTGAGGTAGCATCATTAATTTATGTTTCTATTGAAATTAAATTAGTCAAAGAGTCAGAAATGACAGAACTTTTAGATTTAGTTAACAAGATTCAGAACATGCTTTTTAAGTTACGAAAAACACTAAATTAATTAACAATCTTTACGTAGTACGTTGTACTTATTACGTAATACATTAAATACAACAATGAAAACAGCATATATAGTAGCCGGATATCGTACAGCAGTTGGGAAAGCACCGAGAGGACTTTTCAAATTTAAAAGAGCTGACGAACTAGGGGCAGAAGTAATCAAAGGATTATTAGATGATTTTCCACAGTTGGATCATGAAAGAATTGATGATATCATCGTGGGGAATGCAACGCCAGAGGCGGAGCAAGGATTAAATATTGGTAGAATGATTTCTTTAATGGGATTGAATACTGATAAAGTACCAGGAATGACAGTAAATAGATACTGTTCTTCTGGGTTGCAAACAATTGCCATTGCAGCAGCACAAATTCAAGCTGGTCAAGCAGATTGTATCATTGCAGGTGGAGTGGAGACCATGTCGCCTATTCCTTTTGGAGGATGGAGAATTGTTCCTAACGCTAAAGTTAGTAAAGAGCATCCAGATTGGTATTGGGGAATGGGACTTACAGCAGAAGCAGTGGCCAACCAATATAAAGTATCAAGAGAGGAGCAAGATATTTTTGCGGCTAATTCTCAGAATAAAGCAATTGCTGCGATTAAGTCAGGTAGATTTAAAGATGACATTTTACCAATTACGGTAGATGAAGTTTATTTGGATGAAAACGAGAAAAGACAAGAACGTTCTTACGTTGTAGATACAGATCAAGGACCAAGAGCTTCTACTCCTGAAGGTTTAGCAAGGTTGCGTCCAGTATTCGCAGCTGGAGGTTCTGTTACTGCAGGTAACTCTTCACAGACTTCAGATGGTGCAGCTTTTGTAATGGTTGTTTCTGAGGAAATGTTGAAAGAACTAAATGTAAAGCCAATTGCAAGATTAGTAAACTATTCTGTAGTGGGACTTGACCCTAAAGTAATGGGAATGGGGCCAATGTATGCAATTCCTCAAGCATTAAAGAAATCAGGTTTATCATTGAATGATATTGAGCAATTCGAAATCAATGAAGCATTTGCTTCTCAAGCAGTAGCTTGTGTAAGAGAATTGGGCATCAATCCAGATTTAGTGAATGTAAATGGAGGAGCAATTGCCTTAGGTCACCCACTTGGATGTACTGGAGCAAAACTTTCGGTCCAACTCTTCAACGAAATGAGAAAAAGAGAACAGAAATATGGTGTAGTATCTATGTGTGTAGGTACAGGGCAAGGTGCAGCAGGAGTTTTTGAGTTATTGTAAAAAGACGTTAGACGCTAGATTCTAGACATTAGACGGAAGATGCATAATTATAAAGAACTAAATATTTGGAAGAAATCATTTGAGATAGCTAGAGAAGTTTATTTAATTTCTAAAGAGTTTCCTCAAAGTGAGAATTTCGGACTGACAAGTCAAGTGAGACGATGTGCGGTTTCGGTTCCTTCAAATATTGCAGAAGGTTCGAGTAGAAACTCGGATAAGGATTTCTGTAGGTTTTTAGAGATTGCGTTAGGTTCTTCTTTTGAATTGCAGACGCAACTGGAATTAGCTAAGGATGTTTTGGTACTTAATAACGATCAGATCGATAATATTTTAAATAACATAAATGAAAATCAAAAGATGATTCGAGGTTTTGTCACGAAACTTAGAAAAGATGTTTAATGTTATTGCTAGGCAAAAAGTCTAGCATCTAGCATCTAATATCTAGCATCTATAAAAACGAATAAAATGAGTGAGAATAAAAAAGCCATCACCGGAGGAGAATTCATCATCCGTGATACAGATTACAAAGAGATTTTTACACCAGAAGATTTTTCTGAAGAGGAAGGAATGATTGCACAAATGTGTATGGATTTCCTTGCTGCAGAAGTACAGCCTCATTTAGATGCAATTGACTCCATGAAGGATCCTGAATTGATGCCTAAATTGGTAGAGAAAGCTGGTGAGTTAGGATTACTTGGACTTTCGGTTCCAGAAGAACTAGGAGGAATGGGAGTTGATTTCAAAACAACTTTATTAGCAACAGAAGCATTAGGAGGGGGACATTCTTTCTCTGTAGCTTATGGAGCACACACAGGTATTGGTACTTTGCCAATTCTTTATTACGGAAACGAAGCGCAAAAGGCTAAGTATATTCCAAAATTGGCTTCGGGTGAGTGGAAAGCTTCTTATTGTTTAACTGAGCCTTCTGCAGGTTCTGATGCAAACAGTGGAAAAACTAAGGCTAAATTGTCGGAAGATGGTAAGTCTTGGATTATCAATGGACAGAAAATGTGGATTACAAATGCTGGTTTTGCGGATGTGTTGACAGTTTTTGCTAAGATTGATGATGATGAAAACTTAACAGCTTTTATTATCGAAGGAGGAACACCAGGTGTGACAATGAATGCTGAGGAAAAGAAAATGGGAATTAAAGGTTCCTCTACTCGTCAGGTATTCTTTAACGATGTTGTTATACCTGTTGAAAATCAATTGTATGAGAGAGGAAAAGGATTCAAGATTGCAGTAAATATTCTAAACATTGGACGTATCAAGTTAGGCGCAGGTGTGATGGGAGGAGCTAAAGAGTCAATCAATGAGTCTGTTAAGTATGCTAACGAAAGAGAGCAGTTTACGAGATCTATTTCTAAGTATGGTGCTATTCGTCATAAATTGGCTGAGCAATGTATTAGAACATTTGCTACTGAGTCTGCTACATATAGAGCAGGTCAAAACATTGATGATGCTATCAAAGCATTAATCGAAGGTGGAATGGAGAAAGGAAAAGCAACATTAAAAGGTATTGAAGCATTCGCAATTGAGTGTGCTATCTTGAAAGTGTATGGTTCTGATACTTTAGACTACGTTGTAGATGAAGGTGTCCAAATACATGGTGGAATGGGATATTCTGCAGAGACTAATATCGAAAGAGCATACAGAGATTCTAGAATCAACAAGATTTTTGAAGGAACTAATGAAATCAACAGATTATTGGCAGTGAGCATGATCATGCGTAAAGCAATGAAAGGTGAATTAGATTTAATTGGACCTGCTACTGCTGTAGGTAAAGAATTGATGGGTATTCCAGATTTCGGAGCAGCAGATACAACATTATTTGCAGCAGAAAAAGGATACATCAAAAATTTCAAGAAAGCTATCTTGATGATTGCTGGAACGGCTGCGCAGAAAATTGGAGCAACTATGGCCAAAGAGCAAGAAATTGTAATGAATATCTCTGATAAGATTATCTGGACTTATGTTGCTGAATCTACATTGTTGAGAGTAGAGAAAATGGTTGCTGCCAAAGGTGAAGCAGCTTGTCAAGAGCAGTTAGATATGATGAGAGTATTGATTTATGATATGGCAGATATGATGAACAAAGCAGGGAAAGATGCTTTAAACTCATTTGTTGAAGCGGATGAATTGACAATGATGATGATGGGTCTTAAGAGATTCACAAAACATGCACCGTTCAATCCAAAAGAAGCAAGACAAAGAATTGCAATCAAATTGATTGACAAAGGTTCTTATTGTTACTAATGTTAGATT
>CAJYBK010000150.1 GCA_913064955.1 uncultured Flavobacteriales bacterium | reverse complement strand
GTTGATCTCCTTCACGAACCGTTCTTGCTTTTCCAATTTCAATTGAGAAATAATCATCATTAACTTCTTCGGAAACACTTCTGTACATTGCTTTGTGTTCGAAAAACATCACAGGGTTTGGATCTTCAATAGCCGCTATTAATAAGCCTTTTGCTTCATTTGGAGTGGAAGGGTAAACTATCTTTAAACCTGGCGTGTGAAAGAACCATGCTTCATTACTCTGAGAGTGAAAAGGTCCAGCTGCAACACCTGCCCCAGTTGGCATTCTTACTACCACATCTACGTTTTGATTCCAACGATAATGTAGTTTAGCCAAATTATTTACTATTTGATTAAAACCACAGGTTACGAAGTCTGCGAATTGCATTTCCACCATACCTTTTTTTCCTTTGAGAGATAATCCCAATGCTGCACCGACTATTGCAGATTCACAAATAGGTGTATTTCTAACTCTTGCTTTCCCAAATTCTTCTACAAATCCATCTGTACATTTAAATACTCCTCCATATTCTGCAACATCTTGTCCCATTATAACAAGGTTGTCATGTTTACGCATACTCAATTGCAAGGCATTTCTTACAGAGTCGATTAAGCGCATTTCTGTTTTGTTATTTGTTGCAGGTGCTATTGGAGTATTATCATGAGGTGCGTAAATATCGGCATATTCAGTTTCTGTAGAAACAATAATTTCTGGTGCATCATATGCTGCATCTAATTCATCCGAAATTAATTTCTTGATATCAACTTCTAATTTTAACTTATCACTTTCAGAAATAATACCTTCTTGAAGAAGATAATTTTCAAAATTGTCAACAGGATCTTTAGCAGACCATTTGTCTTGTAATCCTTCTGGATAATATTTTGTTCCTGAAGCTTCTTCGTGACCTCTCATTCTAAAAGTCACACATTCCAAAATAAAAGGTCTAGGTTTTTTACTTTGGGAGTGCTTAATGTTTTTAACTGTGTTGTATACTTCCAAAATGTTATTCCCATCCACTTGAACGGCTTCCATTCCATATCCAATTCCTTTATCTATAAACTGCTTACATCTAAATTGTTCTGAGGAAGGAGTAGATAAGCCCCATTGGTTGTTTTCAATTACAAATATTACAGGCAAATCCCAAACAGAAGCAACATTCAAAGCTTCGTGAAAATCACCTTCACTTGCACCTCCGTCTCCTGTGAACACAATGGTAGATTTTTTTACATCATCAATTAAGTTTGCCAATGCGATTCCATCTGCAATGCCTAATTGTGGTCCAAGGTGGGATATCATTCCTACGATGTTATATTCCATTGTCCCAAAGTGAAACGATCTATCTCTACCTTTTGTAAAGCCCATGTCTTTACCTTGAAATTGAGCAAAAAGTCGTCTTAACGGAATGTCTCTAGAAGTAAATACGCCTAAATTTCTATGCATAGGTAGCATAAATTCATCCGAATCCATTGCCATGGTTGTTCCTACGGATATTCCTTCTTGACCAAAACCTGAAAACCATTTAGAGATTTTACCTTGTCTTAATAAGATGAGCATTTTCTCTTCAATCAAGCGTGGTAACTTAATTTTGTGATAAATATTAATTAATTCTTCATTCGTTAAACTTTGTCTGTCGAATTTTATTATTGGTTTTTCTATAGTTGCCATGGTCTAAAAATATGGCAACAAATTTAATAAGATAATGCGATGAGTTAACAAACAATTGCAAAGAGTAATTCACAATTATGGTATGTTATTCTTCCTATTATTGTATTTTTATTTGGTGAATGCAACTAAAAATTATATTTTGTCGTCCCTTAAAGCATAAATAGAAAATATTATGAGAATAATTTGCTCCCTAGCAGTATTGCTACTTTTTAATTTGAATCTTCTTGCTTCTCACGTTGTTGGAGGAAATATTGAGGTTACTCAATTAACAGCAAATGGATATTCCATTACGCTGTCTGTGTTCAGAGATTGCAATGGAGCGGTTGATCCTGATGGTGGAATTACGATATACGAGCAAGGAACAAATGCATTAATTTCTTCTCCTATTCTTCCTTCGGCACATACGCCATACGAAGTGGAATTAGGAGATTCATGTTATTCACCTACAGGTTTGTGTGTGGAGCAATGGACATTTACAGGATCGGTTACTTTACCAAATAATGCTAATGGTTATTACGTTGTTTGGGGTACATGTTGTAGAAATGCTGGTATTGATAATTTAGCAACACCAAGCTCTGAAGGAAGTTTGTTTTATACTGAATTTCCAGATCCTGCTTTGGCCAATATGAATTCAACTCCAGTTTTTGGACCTTTCCCAGCTAACGGTTATTTCTGTGTGAACTATTCATTGGACATTGAAAGTTCAGTAGTTGATCCTGATGGAGATTCATTGGTTTATTCTTTAGTGACACCATACAATGATGATTCATTTACGCAACCATTTAATAATATCGTGTGGGCGGGTGGTTATTCAAATGCTAATATTATTGGTAACGCTATCAACCCTCCTATGAGCATTGATTCTGAAACAGGCACGATTACAGTATTTCCTGAGGCTTCGGGTATATTTGTGTTTTCTGTTTTGGTAGAAGAGTATAGAAACGGTGTTAAGATTGGTGAGACGCTTAGAGATGTTCAGTATGAAGCATTAGGTTGTGTGTTAGATTCACCTCCCGTTATTAATATGTCAGATACAGTAGTGGTTTTTGTAGGAGACAGTATATGTGTAGATATGACCGTTACGGATGTTGATGGAACGGATACAATTTACGTTACACCTACTAGTGTTGATTTTGATTTATCTGGAACATACGTGCTTCCTACTCAATCAGGTTCGGACTACATTTATACCAATTTTAATAATACAGGTGTGGATGGTGTTATGTCTCACTATTATTATGATGGATTGGCTTATGAAGGAGTTGGAGAAATACTATTAAGATATTGTTGGGATCCAGGTTGTGAAGATGTAGATACAACATATCATATAGATTTACTCGCGTATTCACTTGGATGCTCCGGTTCCGATACCTCACAAAAAGGTGTTGTATTCTCTATTCAATATGCGCCAACACCAATATCTCTAAACATACCAGATTCTATTTCGGTTACTTATGATGAACAAATATGTTTTGAGTTGATGGCAACAGATGTTGATGAAACAGGTTATCCAATGAGTTTTAGCCCTGTTGGTGCTGGTTTTGATTATTCGGGTGCTTATATTGCTCCATCTTCAAACGGGAATGGATATTATTATACTGATTTTCAAGGATTGGATACTTTGTATTTAGAAAATTATAGTTACAGTGGAAATACGGTTGGGGGTAATGATTCACTTGCAATAAGGTATTGTTGGACTCCAGGATGTGGAGACGTAGTGTTAAAAAACTATAGTTTAGACTACCAAGCAACTGTTCATGGGCCATGTTATGATGTTTCGCAGACTAAATCAATGGAAGTACAAATAGATCCTCCATTAGGTTTGGTAAATCAAATACCAAATGTATTTACTCCGAATGGAGATAACGAGAATGACCTGTTTAAATTAGCAGGGGTTCCTGATCCATGTTTTGATGTAATGGAAGTTCAGATTTTCAATAGATGGGGTCGTAAAGTATTTGAGTCTGAAGATCCTTTATTTGAGTGGAATGGAACAAATAAGAATGATGGAAGTAAATGTGCTTCAGGTACATACTATGTATTGCTGAAAGGTTCTTATGGAAGTGTATATGACGCAGCAACAGGAGAAAGAATTCCAAATCCAGTTGATGAGCAATACACCATACAATTATTGAGATAATGCAAAAAATTAAAACTATATTTGAGAGGCTTATTTATTAAGCCTCTTTTTTTTGACCAAAAATGGATTCAGACAAAGTAAATAAGAAGCATAATTCACCTCGATGGAAAAGGATAATCTACTTTTTTCCGTTTCAATTAGTGATGCTTCATTTGAAAAGAAATCATTTGTTAATGATGTTCTGGTTGTTGCTGTTTTTATTTGTTGGTAACGTCATAGGAAGCAAATATGGGATATCACATTTATTGTTAGCGCCAGAGTACCTAGGAAGTATCGATTGGCTTTCATTTGCTATCATGGGATTTTCTTTTGGAGGATTCTTAATGGCTTTCAATATTTACAGTTATATATTACACGCCAATGAGTTTAGATTTTTAGCCACTCTTTCTAGACCTTTTTTAAAATTTTGTTTTAACAATATAATTATTCCTTTCGCATTTTATTTCACTCATTTATACCAATCTTTTACTTTTCAAATCGAGGAAGAGTTAATTAGTAAAACTGAAGCAATTGGAAATCTATTTTCCTACTCAGCCGGAATAGTTATTTTCATAGTCCTGTCAATGCTCTTTTTTACGTTTTTTAATAAGAACGTTTTCAAACTAACCGGAAAAGACGAAACCTACTATGATAATTTGTCAAATAATAGGGTCAAGGAAGCAGCGTTCATGAAAGAAACTGTGTGGTACAAAAGAATGTCTCGTAAAAGAGTATGGAAAGTTGAAACATACATATTCTCTCCAATCTCCATCAAACTAGCCAGAGACACTTCTCATTACGATAAAAGAATACTAAAACAGGTTTTTGCTCAAAACCATATCAATGCATCGATCTTTGAAGTAGGATTGATATTAACTTTTTTTATACTAGGAATATTTAGAGATGTAACTTGGATGAACATCCCAGCAGCAGCAAGTTTAATACTATTGTTTACGTTGTTTTTATTAGTTTTTAGTGCACTTTATAGCTGGTTAAAAGGTTGGACATTGACTGTGCTAATAATGTTATTAGTTACTATAAATTTAGTGTCCAACAGTTTTGAAGGATTTAAATTTAGAAATTACGCCTACGGAATTGACTACACTCAAAAACAACCATACACATGGAATAGCCTTAAGGATTTAAGTGAAGACCCAGTTACGTATGAGGAGTCCATGCGTGATGGTATCAAATCATTAGAAAACTGGAAACATCAAATGCAAAAAAAGCATCCCAATGAAAAACCAAAACTTATTTTACTTAACATAAGTGGAGGAGGATTGAGAGCAGCGGTTTGGTCTATGGAGGTTTTACAGCAGTTAGAAAAAGGAACAGAAGGAGAGTTTTTTGGCAATTCTAAATTGATAACTGGTGCTTCCGGAGGAATGATAGGAGCTACTTATTTTAGAGAATTATATCTGAAGCAGCAACTAGATGCTTCTATAAATATTACTAGCAAGCGTTACGTGGAGCAGTTAGGTGAGGATTTGCTAAATCCATTAACATTTGGAATTGCAACAACAGATTTTTTATTCAGGTATCAAACTTTTACGGATGGTAAATATTCATATACTAAGGACAGAGGATATTCTTTTGAACAAAAATTAGTAAAAAATTTAGGAGGTACTTTTGATAATAAACGTATAGGAGATTATTACAAAGATGAGTTCTCAGGTAATATTCCAACCATAATTTATAGCCCGTCAGTAGCGAATGATGGAAGAAGACTTTTGATTTCATCCCAAAAGATAAGTTACCTTACTTTTAATAAAGATACTAATTACGTGAGTACTTATAACTCCATGGAGAATGTAGAATTTACTCAACTTTTTGCTGATAACGATCCATTTAATTTGAAGGTAACTAGTGCCATGAGATTGAGTGCAACTTTTCCGTATATTCTGCCTATGGTGACGATGCCTACGGAACCACCTATTGAATTAATGGATGCTGGGATTAGAGATAATTACGGATTGAAAACTAGCTTGGATTATTTAAGAGTATTTAAAAATTGGATTAGCACGAATACAAGTGGAGTAATATTGATAGAAATTAGGGATAAACAAAAGTACTTCGAAGTTTCCAATCCAAACAATGGCACTTTGCTTCAACGTTTATTAACGCCTTTTACTTCCTTTTATAGTAATACAGTTAAGATTCATGATTACACGAACGATCAGTTATTAAAAGCGGTTCCTGACTGGTATAAAGGAGAGTTTGAAGCAATAACCTTTTACATGAACCAAGAAGAAAAGAAACCAATTTCTATGAGTTGGCACCTAACTTCCTTGGATAAAGAATATATCAGAAATGCCTTCAATGAAAAAAACAATCAGGCGGCATTAGAAAGATTGAAAACTCTTTTAAGGATAGAGTAGGAAACTTACTTACAAGTTTTACCTTTGTAAAAACTTTTAAATCCATGCAACAGTACATCAGCTCAGATTTTAAACTTGGAATTATTTGCGGAGGACAATTAGGTAAAATGCTTGCTTTAGCGGCTGCTAATTGGGATATTACAACGAATGTTTTGGATGCTTCAGCGGATTGTCCGGCTGGAAAGGTGTCGAATCTTTATACCAAAGGTCATCACCTTGATTACGATGCTGTTTATAATTTTGGTCAAACGGTTGACATGATCACTTTTGAAATTGAGCATGTCAATATGGAAGCGTTACGAGCATTAAAAAAAGAAGGGAAGCAGATTTTTCCTGATCCAGAGTTGCTTGCAATTATACAAGACAAAGGAATTCAAAAAGAGTTTTACGCTAAATTTGATATTCCTACTTCTCCGTTTAAGTTGTATGAATCAAAAGAATCCATTTTAAAAGCGGTACAGGCTGATGAAATTAAATTTCCTTTTGTTCAGAAGTTAAGAACGTCTGGTTATGATGGCAAAGGAGTTGCTGTGATAAAGTCCACTGAACATATAGATTTATTGCTAGACGGAGCATCTGTAGTGGAAGACGCAGTTGATATTGATAAAGAATTATCGATTATCATTAGCAGAAATAAAAGTGGGGAAATCAAGTGTTTTCCATTGGTAGAAATGGAATTTAGTGAATCTGCTAATTTAGTAGAGTTGCTTTTATGTCCTGCAGATGCGTCTGAAGATATATCAAAATTATCAGAGGAGATAGCTAATAAGATTGCAATTGAATTAGATTTAGTTGGAATACTAGCAGTTGAATTATTTTTGAATAGAAAAGGTGAAATTCTTGTCAATGAATGTGCGCCTAGGACTCATAATAGTGGGCATCATACTATTGAGGGAAATATCACCTCACAATATGAGCAACAACTCAGAGCAGTATTAGATATGCCTTTAGGGGACACAGCAATACGTACACCTTCAGTTATGATTAATTTATTAGGTGAAGATGGATATTCAGGACCAGTATATTATGAAGGATTTAATGAGATTTTAAAAATTTCAGGAGTCAACCCGCACATCTATGGAAAGGCTGAGACAAGACCGAATAGAAAAATGGGACACATTACAGTAGTTGATGACTCTTTGGAGAAAGCAATTACAAAGGCAAGAAAAATTAAAGAAACAATTAAAGTCATTTCAAAATGAAACCAGAAGTAAGTATTATAATGGGGTCAGATTCTGATCTACCGGTAATGAATGAAGCAGCGAACATTCTCAAAGAATTAGGAGTAGCGTTTGAGATGACTATTGTAAGTGCGCATAGAACACCCAAACGAATGTTTGATTTTGCAGAAAATGCACATGGTAGAGGTATTAAAGTGATAATTGCTGGTGCAGGAGGAGCGGCTCATTTACCAGGAATGGTGGCTGCTATTTCTCCCTTACCAGTTATTGGTGTTCCGGTCAAATCATCTAATAGTATCGATGGTTGGGATTCCGTTTTATCTATATTACAAATGCCAGGAGGTGTACCAGTTGCAACAGTTGCATTAAATGGTGCAAAGAATGCTGGAATACTAGCTGCTCAAATAATTGGTAGTTCTAATGAGATTGTTTTGAAAAGAATTTTGGACTACAAAGACGGCCTAAACACTGCGGTGATGGCAAAAGTAGATAAGTTAGATCGCGGTCAAAACTAACAAATTTCTATTATTTTATAAGTAGAGTTGTTAAATTCAAAAGAGTCACCTTTTGATTTTTGAAGCAGTAACTGCGCAATAGGAGAACTCGGAGAGATGGAAAAAAATACATTTTCATTGCTTGTTATTTTCCCTAAACTTGGACCAATAAAGTAGTTAGCATTGTCAGTTATGACCAATGAACCATTCTTAATCGTACTCCCTGTGTTTACACTTTTAGCAGTGTTTAGTAATTTAAAATTCGTTTCCAATACTCCTAATTGGGTTTGTATTTTTTGCTTTTCAATTTGAATCATTTCCGTACCAGTCTCATATTTATCTCCGGCACTGCTTTTAGATTCATTCATGAGGGCATCCTGCAAACTTTCCAAAGATTGTAGCATCATTTGTTTTTTCTCATTAAGTTGAGATTCACAAATCTGGATCAATTCTTTTTTGATGATAGAATAATCAGTCATTTGCTACTTTAGAGATATAAGCGTGTTGCAATAAGATATCCATTGGAACTATTTCTAATGCACTTTCATTAGTTGCTTCTAGCACAACTTTTGGCGCAGCATCATTTTGATGAGCTTCAAGAAAACGCTCTGCACATAAGCACCATTTATCTCCTGGAATCAAACCACTGAAACTAAATTCTGGTCGGGGAGTAGATAGATCATTGCCTACTTTAAATGAGAATTTTAAGAATTCCTCTGTAGCAACCACACAGACAGTGTGACTTCCTAAATCAGTTTCGTCTGTATTACAGCAGCCATCGCGAAAATATCCGGTAAGTGGTTCATTACTACAGGTGATTACTTCTTGTCCAAATACGTTTAAATCAACCATTATAATACTTGTTTTTCTGTGAGTTCATAATCTATTAATGTGTCTACAATGTCTTTAATTCTATTTTGATGCGTAGGTCCTGCTAATTGCTTAAGTGGACGAATGCCTAGTTTTTTT
>CAJYBK010000149.1 GCA_913064955.1 uncultured Flavobacteriales bacterium | reverse complement strand
TTTTACGACATTTGCAATTAGACGTGGAGCCCTTATAGGTAACGCAGCACCTATAACCAAAGGATTTGATACTAAACGCCCTGCGGCATTAAAAGCTTCACTACCAGGCATATATCCCTTAGAAATAACTGCGGCGGCCCCTCAAATAACCACAGCCGCATCTATATCACCCCAATTTAAGTTATTAACACTTGCATAAGCAAACCTTAGTCCTCTACTAGCTCCTGTGTTAGCACATTTAGCTAAAAGCATATCACGACTAGAACGTCTTAGTAGGTCTTGAAAAAATGCTGCTTTATTATTTATATTTTCTGGAAACTCTGGAGGAAGAGGTATAGTATCTAATTCTACAGCTCCCTCTATCTTTTGCAGATTTGAGGATTTTTGTTGTTTAGCCTGGTTCCTTTTCTCTATTCTTTTTTCTAAATTGTGATATTTTCTTAATATTGTGTTGAGAGTACCTAGCTCTATTTCTGTTTGTTGACTATCAATATTTCTAGATTCAAGCTCTTCTTTTCTCCTCAGTAATATTTCCTGTGGTGTGAAAGTGCCCTCTGCTCCTTCAAGCGCTGCTTTATATATCTCATTTTTCATGGGATTGTAAGCCATAATGAGAAGCTCTAACTGTTCTGCTGTAAGGTAAGGCATGGGAGATTGATTTGCACAGCCTAACGCAGAAAAACAAAAGGCCGCCGCTGGATCTGCAAAATGCCCTTGCCAAGAAGATAAAAGCTTTTGAAACTCTGATCTTTTTTGATCAAAAACAGCCTGATCCCAATTGGCATCTTTTTCATTTGTTGCTAAACGATAATAAATAAGAAAGTACCTTAAAATATCTTCAGGTAAAATCTCTGTAACGGAACTAGGAACTGCTTCTAAAGGAATAAAAGAATCTATAAAAGAAACTGATCCTTTAATTTTATTAATAATTTCTTTAGATAGCGCTCTTGTTGCAAAAGGATTTGTAAATAACCTAGTAATTTTTTCTAATCGAGTGGTCCTTTATTGGCAGAAGGAAGATTAGTAAACCTTGGATGTGCTACAGGTCACCCATCATTTGTGATGAGTAACTCTTTCACAAACCAAACTTTAGCTCAAATTGAGTTATGGACTAATTCTGAAGCATACGGAAACGATGTTTACATGTTACCTAAGCACTTGGATGAAAAAGTTGCAAAACTTCACTTAGCTAAGATTGGTGTTGAATTAGAAGAACTTTCTAAAGAACAAGCAGCGTATATTGGTGTTGAGGTTGAAGGACCATACAAACCAGAACACTACAGATATTAATCTGAAATAAATATTTTAACTTTGAAGTCCCATTAATTTTGATGGGACTTTTTTTATACTTAAAAATGAAAATTTCAAAAAGGTTTCTTTATTATTTCATCGGCTTTGGAATTGGTATCATCCTAACCATTGTCATTTTTGTGGATAAGGATGTATTAGGCTTTATGCCAACTAACCGTGTTTTAAAGGATATTCAAGAAAGCAACATCATGATTAGTCCTTTGGAAAAGCAAAAACTTAATTGCCTAAACATTGATGAATCCTTTATATTTGAAATGATCGAAGAAGCAGATGTTAACTTCTCAAGCAGCCAGACATCCTTTTCCAATGAGAAGTTTATCATCAACGGCTCTGAACGAACGCTAGAAGTAAAAAAATACGAACTGGAATATGAAGGAAAACTTCTCTCTTTTTGGATAGCTCCCAAAGATTCTATTTCAGTGCTACATACTATCAATATTGATAAGAATTGTGAAACAGACACGAACGACAAGAAAAATTTAGCAATTCTTTACATGCCGGAGGAATTGATTTTTGCAAAACTAAAAGCAAAAGACCTTTGGTTAAATAACAATGTCAAATGTCAAATGGAATGCCTGAATATTACGCAAAGTGATGTTGACGAATTATTTAAAACTGGCGACATTCTTATAGAAGAGAGTTTTCCTGCTCGAAAACCAAATCCTGTATATTTCATCAAACAAACCATCGATGAAATCGACTGGGTATTTTGGGTCGAATTAGGTGCAACCAAAACAAGAATAAAATATATCATTGACGTCACCGGCATTAAAGTAGAACCAAATCAATACTTGATTAATCAACTCTTTCAAAAAGTTCAAGAAGACGATGCTTGCGAGTGTTATGACTAAACCATAATTACTTAACCAAAACCCAACTTTCAATTTCGGATGGTAGTTGGTTAGCTATCCAATTTTGCGCATCTACCTTTGAATTTGACGAATAAACAAACACATAAGTCAAGTCTTTTTGCGCATTATACAATTTGGAAGCGTTGATGCTTTGCTTAGCCAATTGCTTTACTTTCTTATCCGCATTATTGGCTTCTCCAAATCCCCCTACTATAACTAAGCACTTCATTTCTGCATCAAGAACGTTTGTTGAAAAAGTTTCTTTCACAACTACTTTTGGCTCTTCAACTATAACCTCTGCCTTTTTGAACTTATTTAAATCAAATTTCTTTGTAGGAACCTCATAAGTTTTAGATAATGCTACAAAGGCGCGCTTTTTTTCTGCTTTGTCAACTAGCGCCAATTCTAGGGTATCGTTCGTAATGGCAGCAGAACTATCAACGATTTGAGACAAATTAGCAACACTAGCATCCGAAAGAGTGGAAACTAATGCTAAACTTTCTTTATCCAATTCTGTGTCATAAGTGATTTTAGACTTGATTAATGAATCATCAAACACTTGAATGTAACCTGAATAGCATGCTACCCATACCTGTTTTAAATCATCATCATAAGTAATTCCGATAGGCTTCTTCTTAGTAGGCGAAACAGCCACAGTTTTCAAATCTGAAGTTCTAATTTTTGAGAAAGTATTATCATTATAATTCACAACATACAAAAATAATCCATCCGCTGAAATGGTCATAGAGCGCGGCTGATGTCCTACTTTCACTTTTTCTACCTTTTTGGTTTTTAAGTCTATTTTCGCCAGTTTGTTCTCCGTATTTAAGGTTAAATAAAGAAAATCATCATCAGGGGAAATACATAAATGTCGAGGCCCTTTACCTATGTCTTGATAAAACGAAGTTTCATAAGATTGGAGATTTATTTTAGCAATTTTCGTTGAGCCCATAACGGTTACATAAGAAAATTGACTCTTACTGTCGATGACAATTCCCCTTGGAAAGGTTCCCACTTTGATTCTCTTTACTTCCTTGTTTAAAGCTACATCCACAATACTCACATCTCCACTGCTCCAATTAGTAACAATCACTTTCTGATTATCCGGAGAACATGCAATGTACTTTGGCACTGCTCCCACCTTAATAACACTTAGGATTTTTTTAGTGACTGCATCAATTTTATACACAAAACTACTATCGTACTTACTGGAAGAACTGCAATTATCACAACCTGGATTAGAGAATTTGCCATCGCCTCCTCCTGACATGCTATAATTACTTACCCAAGCATATTGACCATTATGAGAGAATGCACACTCTACAGGACCTCCTTTTACGCTTGATTTGTATTCATTAAAGCCGTATTCACTTAATTTTACTTGATCCTTAATAGTTTCAACCAATTCAAAAGCGCGATTGTATACTGTAACCGTATGACGATACATCATGTTTTGTGCAAAGAAGACTCCTTTGCCATTGTGAACAACAGATTTAGGAGAAATCTTACCAGTAATGGACTTTCTTAAAAAAAGGGAACTATCTACTTTAGAATTTTGTGCATAACTTGAAATTAGCGACAAGAAAAACAGTATTAACAAACAAATTCTACACATCCGCAGATTCTGGCTTCTTTTGAGTAAAAAACCATGAACTCAGTCCTAATGCCACCAAGCATAAATAAACCATCACATTGGTATACCCATAGCCTATGGCTTCTAGGGCTTTATTGTACTCTTGCCTTTCTCCATATTCAAAATAATCGGTTGCGATAATTGGCTCAACAGACATCAATAAAATCCCTGCACACAAAGCGGAAACAACAACAAAACTAATTAATGAAAGTACTTTTTTATCTGACCATTTTTTATTACTCAACCAAGACAAAGGGAGTACGACTATTAATAAATACAATGCAGACAATAACAGAATCCTAGGAATTGCAGGTAAGTATAGTGTATTGAGTACTTCTCCGTTCCAACCTATTTCATTGAACGCTCCATTTGCATAATTGGCAAAGACTGAATTATAAACTACGGTAAAAAACATTATACACAACAATGTATTTACGCCATATGTGATTAAATACTTTACCATGAATGATTCATAAATGAGTTAGTGAGTACTTCCTTTTCGTCAGGTATAAAATAAATAATATAATTGTAAGATCTAGTTTCTCCTTTTAATTTGTACTCTCCAGGAACAGCAACATAATCTTCCCCATCCACTTCTGTTATAACCATACCGCAAGCGTATCTACTTTCTCCCCAAAAAGTAATCCATTCAACTTCTTTGTCTTCCATGGACTCTACTTTCTCCTTAATGGCTTTCTCATAAACCGATTTATTGCTATTGATAATTTGATAATACTCAGGCGATTTTATTTCCAGTTTTCTAAAAAACTCGGTTACATTGAGGTTTCTCAAACAACTCGTTGAAGTGGTGGCAATGATTAATATTAGCAGGAAGTATTTCATTGTCTAATTTAATAAAAAGTTCATTACATCAGCAGCCGACTGCTCTGGTATCTCTTCCATTGGAACATGTCCAACATTCTCATAAATAACTTTAGTACAATGCCTTAAGTCCTTCTCAAACTTCTCAGCATGATTTACATTCAACCAATTATCCTTTTCTCCCCACATAACCATAACAGGAAAATCAATGTGCACTAAATTATGTGTATTCTGAGTAAAATAACTGTTTGCGATTCGTACGAAAGCTTCTTTATTTCCTTGCCTATGAAAGAGATCAAAATACCTGTCTATCAATTCGTCCGTCACCTTTGTTTGGTCATAATAAACTTGGCGTACAAACCTTCTTACCACCGCTTTGGGAACGTAATTAAATACATTTCTTAAAACCGGTGTTTGCGCAATTATAAAGGGAAGAGGGAAATTATTATCATTAATATAACCCGCTGAATCTATCAAAATCATTTTAGAAACTCGTTCCTTGTATTTTAGTGCAAATTCCCAAGACAACCAACCTCCAAGAGAATTTCCTGCTATGGCGCATTTGTCTATATCAATAGCATCTAAAAAATCTTTTAGGAAATCAGCAAACAAATCAATGCTGTACTTATTTTCTGGATTTGGTCCAGTTAAACCAAAACCCGGTAAATCCAATCGCACCACTCTATAATGTGCACTTAGAATCTCCGCCCACCTATCGTAACAATGCAAAGAAGCAAAGGTTCCATGTACTAAAAGTAACACATCGCCTTTGCCTTCGTCTCTATAATGTATTTTAAGACCTTGAACATCTATAAATTTAGAATGCTCGTTGGTATATTTTTCAATTAATTCTTCCAAACTCATCTAGCTTTCTCAAGTTTCGAAGATAAAAATAATTAACTAAATTTTCTTTTATTGTTAATTCTTTTGAAAACTTGTTACAACAGAAAGATCTCTTTCAGTTAACAATCCATTGAATTTCATATTGAAGTATTCATTAAAAGCAGTTTCAATTCTAACATTGTTAGAACTCAAGAATTCTGGGTCTACTAACAAATTGAAGAACTTCAAATCGTAACTAGCCATCAACTCAGTATTAAATGATCTTAACACTCCTTTTTCTATTCCTTTTTTGTAATAAGCCTTGAGGTTTTCCGCAGATTTCTCCTTATAATATTTTACACTTTCCCAAGATCTAGGATAATAAGTACGAAGGTCATCAAAATAAATTTCAGACAATCCTTCTAAACATTTTGAAGCAAACTTAACCGCTTCCGTATATCTTTCTACAAAATCCAAAGATTCATCATTTAAAATATCTTTAAATTTCTCTAATTCTTTCAACTTTAACCATAAAGCATCATGAACTAAGTCTTCTTTCGATTCGTAGTAATTATAAATTGTTGCTTTACTCAAATTCAAATACTCCGCAATGTCATTCATTGTAGGTCCTTGAATCCCGTTTTTATAGAAAAATGGCATTGTATTTCCTAACCATTTTTTTTGTTTAGCACTTAGTACTTTTCGTTCTTTCTCGATTGATTTACGTCCCATGGTGATTTTTGTTTGCTGGTTTTTATAAATTTCCTATATTTAGCATCGGTTTCCTTGCAAGAGCAATGCTAACTTTAATTGAACGCAAAGTTAATTTTTTTATTACTTCAAACAATGATAAAAAACCTTAAAATATTGGTATCCTGTCTATTAGTTTTAGGCTCGTTAAATGTAAAGTCTCAGACTATTGAAAGTAAGAATACTGTCTATGCTGAGTTTTTGGGAAAGGGATTTTACTATTCTATTAATTATGAGCGAAATATATTTGAAATTTCGGAAAAACTAAGTTGTCAAGGAAGTGCAGGCTTTGGTTTATTCCCTGGGTTTACAGATATTGAGAAATCTACAGATTTCACCATGCCTCTTGAATTGAACTTACGTTATTCCATGGGTAATCATAATATTGTTGGTGGTTACGGTACAACTTTTTGGAGTTATTCATTGTATGACATTCCAATAACCAGTGACAATTGGGACCAGCAGCCTATTGAACCGGTTTTGAAAAAAACTAAAGAATGGTTTGCTCACATGGTACTTGAATATAGATATCAAAAGCCAGATGGCGGTATTATGTTCAAGGCTGGATGGAGCCCATTGTTTTTTGCTAAAATGAAACATTTCGCCTATCAAAACAAAGTGAATTTCGCAAATTCCTTTAACTTTGGTGTAGGTTATAGTTTTTAAATCACTTAAAAAATTAGATACATTATGAAATTAATTCAATCAACTACGTTACTATTAGCGAGTGCTCTAATAATGGGGACTTCATGTAAAAAGAAGGAACCTGTAGAAGATGAAAAAATAGGAGGCTGTTTAGATCCAAACTCACCAGTTTATAATTCTGCTGCTGACTTTGATGATGAAAGTTGTTTGTATGCTTATACAAGTTCTTACGAAATAACTTACCATCCTGAAAAAGACGAGTCTGGTTCTAATTGGGACTTTGCTGTCAATACAGATGCGGATTTGATTTTGAGAATAAAAGAACAAGGTGCTGCTAATTGGATGTTTGAAAGTGCAGTCATAGATGATCAAGCTCATAACTCTCCTGCTGTATGGACGGCTCCAACTTTGATAAAGTTGGAATCCAAAACATATGAATGGGAATTATACGACTATGATGCGACCAGCGGGGATGATTTTGTGTCAAGTGGATCTTTTAATGCAATTACACTTGCTTCAAATGGATCTATAATTACTACTGGCACTAACTCAAGTGGTAATCAAACTCAGTTGAAAATCTCTTACACTTTGGACGATTAATTCTATCATTATTTTATTTTTAAGAGACTGTCTTACGATGGTCTCTTTTTGTTTAAACCATTAATATGTCTGACAATCCTTATCAAATACTCCTTGACAAACAAAAGAAATACTTTCTTGAAAAAGGACGTACCAAAAGTCTTTATGAGCGCAAACAAACCTTAAAGAGACTTAGAAATTGGGTTAAAGCAAATCAGGAATTGATACTCACTGAATTGGCTAAAGATTTTGGAAAGTCCAGAGAAGAATTAATGATCTCTGAAATCAAACCTATTGTTTCTGAAATAAAAGATGCGCTTTCCAACATTAGATTTTGGGCACAAGATGTGCATAAGAAAACACCTTTGGCTTTGTTTGGCTCCAAAGCAAGAGTAATCAAAGAACCAAAAGGAGTTACTCTAATCATTGCTCCATGGAACTTTCCTTTTATGCTTGCTATAGGCCCTTTAGTGTCGGCAATAGCCGCTGGATGCACTGCAGTAATCAAACCATCTGAAAACACTCCTGCTTGTGAGGCTTTAATTGAGAAATTAGTTAAAGAAGTTTTCCAACCAGAAGAAGTGGCTTGTGTAAAAGGCGCTGTGCAAGAAACGACTCAATTGTTGCAGTTAAAATGGGATCATATATTCTTTACAGGAAGTCCATTAGTTGGAAAAATAGTAATGAAAGCTGCTGCAGAGCACCTTACCTCTGTTACTTTAGAGTTAGGTGGTCAAAACCCGGTAATAGTTGATCGAAATGCAAATTTCAAGGATACTGCACAGAAATTAATCTGGGGAAAATTCTTTAACTGCGGACAATCTTGTATATCTCCTAACTATGTTTTAGTACCTGATGACAAGCACTTGGAGTTTGTCAAGATATTAAAAAGTGAGTATGCCAAAGTATTTAAAAATGGTGTAGAGTCTGAGAAGGAATCTAGTTTTGCAAGAGTTGTAAATGCTCAGCATTTTGAACGTGTTAAATCATTAATTGACAAAAGCGTTGAGGAAGGAATGTTGCTCCTAGAAGGAGGAAATACTAATAAAGAAACCAACTTCATAGCACCGACAATTCTAGATGGTGTAAGGGAAGATTCTGCTATTTTTAATGAAGAAATTTTTGGACCTGTGATGCCGTTAATGCTTTACAGTGACATCGAAAAGGCGCTTGATATTATTAATCGTAATGAGAAGCCTTTGGCTTTATACATTTTTACAAAATCAAATAAGTTTGCCAAGCACATCATCCAAAACACTTCTGCTGGAACAACCGTAATTAACGATACAACTATTCAGTTCTCTGACCAAAATATACCTCTTGGTGGTGACAGAAAGAGTGGAACTTGACAGGCGCATGAAATATACGGCTACA
>CAJYBK010000148.1 GCA_913064955.1 uncultured Flavobacteriales bacterium | reverse complement strand
TTCTGGATAATCCAAACAACTACCGACATAAAATCTGTCAATATTACTGGAGTAAATGATGTAAACTGTTGCCATATATAAACAAAAAAAGCAGAGTTAAAAACTCTGCTTTTGTACCTGAGGTCGGTCCCGATTGCTATCGGGACGAACCGAGATATTTACTGATTAGTTTTTGACTGATTTCTGGATGGGTTTTAAGATTTTGGTAGTATTTTCTACTTTTCATGTTTTTAATGTGATTTTCAATTTTCCTTGCTTGATCATGCTCCAGGTTTTCAATAAGAAAGAAAGTTTGCCAATCCTTAGACTTTGCGGTGTAGCATTTTTTGAAGAAAGCGGTATTATGTTGCATTAGCCTTTCTGGATAATCCAAACAACTACCGACATAAAATCTGTCAATATTACTGGAGTAAATGATGTAAACTGTTGCCATATATAAACAAAAAAAGCAGAGTTAAAAACTCTGCTTTTGTACCTGAGGTCGGAATCGAACCGACACTCCGAAGAACACGAGTTTGAGTCGTGCGCGTCTACCAGTTCCGCCACTCAGGCATAAATTGGGAGTGCAAACGTAAGATAAGTTTGGAAATTGACAAAGAAAAATCTCTAAAAAATAAATATCCGAATCCTTGGTCGGCTACAAGAGTGTATTTTTATAACTTCGCAATTGAATATTACTCAATACTTATAGATGTTAATCGACACCCATACTCATTTGTACTCATCTCAATTTGATGAGGATAGAAAGTCTGAAATAGAAAATTGCTTGTCCAATAATGTGGGTAAAATGTTATTGCCAAACGTAGATTCTAAATCTATTGATGGCATGCACAAATTAGTGACTGATTATCCTGGCGTTTGTTATCCAATGATGGGAGTTCATCCTTGCTCAATTCAACCTGAAGACTGGAAGGAAGAGTTAAAAATTGCCAAAGATCACTTATATGGAAATATACAAAATTATATTGCTGTAGGTGAAATTGGCATTGATTTACATTGGGATAAATCTACTTTGTCTATTCAGCAAGAGGCTTTTGCGGAACAAATTAAATGGGCTAAGGATCTAGATTTACCTATTGTAATTCATGCTCGAGAATCTTTTGATGAAATTTTTGAGGTCGTAGATCAATATAACGATGCTTCTTTAAAAGGTATTTTTCATTGCTTTACTGGAGGGAAGAAAGAAGTTGAAAAAATCCTATCCTACGGAGGTTTTTTAATGGGGATAGGAGGTGTTTTAACATTTAAAAATGGGGGAGTAGCTGAAGTAATTAAGGATTACGAACTAAGTCATTTTGTTTTGGAAACAGATGCACCTTATTTAGCGCCAACTCCAAATAGAGGTAAAAGAAATCAAAGTAGTTATTTACCTTTGATAGCTGAAAAAATGGCTGATGTATTTGGCGTTTCACTTCCTGAAATTGAAGAAATTACTACTGCCAATGCCAATCAACTTTTCAATTTATAGTATGAAGAATTTTATTCTAATAATCGGGTTCCTTTTTAGTTCTATTGCGGTGCAAAGTCAATTGTCTGATCAATCAAAGGTATATTTACTTACTTGTGATGTTGGAGATGAAATCTATGAACAGTTTGGACATAGCGCAATAAGAATTCTAGATCCAATTAATGGCATAGACCAATGCTATAATTGGGGGATGTTTGAGTTTGGTGAAGATGAATTTGAATTTAACATGAAATTTGCCAAAGGAAGTTTGGATTATTTTATGGCTGTTGAGCCCTTGGAATATTTTTTATATCCTTATCAAGTAACCAAGAGAGAAGTGATTCAACAGGAGTTAAATCTAACGCTTGAGTTGAAAAATAAATTATGGAACTTACTTATAGAAAATGCTAAGCCAGAAAATAAGTATTACCGTTATGATTTCTTTTTTGATAATTGCGCTACTAGAATAAGTGATTTTCTCAAGTTGTTGTTAGAAGATAAATTGGTTCTAGCTGACCTCCCCGAAGTGACAAAGCAAACGTATAGAGCCGATATTAATCATAGTTTTGAAAATTTCCCATGGACAAGCTTCGGAATTGATTTGGTATTGGGATATAAAATAGATGTAAAAATGGGCGATAAAGGAGTTATGTTTTCTCCTTTGTACATGGCTCAGATTTTTGAATTTTCGCAAATTAAAACGGATGCTGGATTGCAAAATTTAGTGTTGACATCAGAGGTGATAGTATCTGGTATAAAGAGAGATGAGTCTCATGATGTTGTTTTCACACCTTTGGTAGTTACGATTGTTATTTTGGTTATCACAATTTTATTGTCTTTTTTTAAGTTAAATGTGGTTTTTAAAGTTTGGTCAAGTTTACTTTTTCTTTTCTTAGGAATACTAGGCTGCCTTTTGTTATTTATGTGGTTTGGAACTGAACACATCGCAACTAAAGGCAATCTAAACTTGATATGGGCGAATCCACTTTTATTGCTGCTTGTAGTGTTAAATTGGTTCCAGAAAATTAACGAGAAATTGTCAAAAACATATTTAGTTATTGCTTTCGTTTTCTTTGGGTTGATATTGTTTTTTATGATGTTACCGCAGAGTTTTCCAGCTGCGTCAAGAGTCCTTATTATTAATTTGGCACTGCAGTTTTATATTTTACATAAAATGTCCAAGACAAGTGTGAATAATCAGGATAAATCTATTATTGCATAGGTAGCATCCTTACCATATCTGCAATAAGGTTTAATTCAGATTCAGAGCAATCAATGCAGTTTTTTTGAGCCACGGAAATAATTGTTGCTTCGTCAATACTCTCCAAAGATTTTTTTCTTTTGATTTCTAATCCTAATTGTTCATTCCAAAATTGCATTTCATCCAAGTCAGAATCATTAAACTGAAGTATTAATTCTTTAGGGTAGAATAAGAAATAGTTAAAAATACCTACTCCAAATCTCATGTTGTCTTTAGTATCAATATTATAATCTGAATAGGCCAGTTGCTGACTTAACGCTTTGTAATAACGAGGCCTCCATTCATCGTTTTTTGTAATAAGACTATCTGCAATGTTGAGCATAGATTCATAACTGACCTGGTCAAAATGTCCTTTTTCAATAATCCTAGTGTCTTTTCGGGAATTAATGTCGCTTTTCATGTCAGCCACATATTGTTCGCCATCTACTTCACTTAGTAACATTTCAGGCTCTTTGTCATCGTCTAAAAGACCGCATGATGTTAGGAGGGTTAAGAGTGTTAAAACGTAGAAGAACTTTGTCATTATTTCAATTTTGAAGTGATAAAACTATAAAACAAAAAGGAGAGTAGTATCATGGAAAGTAATAGATGGATAGGCTGTAAAAAAGCAGGCATTCCTAAAACGGAGAATAGTTTACCGACTATACCTTCTGCTAATACTATTCCGAGTATCCAAAATGACAATTTTCTATGTTTGTTTTCTTTTTTAGAAAAGTAGAAATAAGATACGCCTATAAGAATGATTGCTATGGCCATAGTTCTGTGGTAAAAGAAAATGCCTACTAAATTATCCATCCAGTTTTCTCGATTCACTGTTTCGCTAATTACATCAATTTGTTGTCTTACTTGAGTGCCCCAAAGTGTTTGAACTATCATAAGTAATATGCCGATTACACTAATAGCGTAGAGTGGTTTGCTCACAAGGACCCTGCTTTTGCCAGCGCATAATTTAATAATGTACAATTGAACTAAGATCATCACGATAGCCAACATCATGTGAGTAGAAAGAACCCATGGAACTATATTTGTAGCCACAACCATTGCTCCAAACCAGGCTTGAAAAAGGGTGAGGAGTAATAAAAATAATGCTAAAAATGATAGTAGTTTTCTTTTCTTAAAACTGGCGAAGGCCCATATCATTTGAATTAAAATGAGTAATCCAGCAAGAGCACCACAAAGTCTATTGATATATTCTGTCCAGGTGTTGAAAGCACTGAAGTCCTGTTCTTCTAAAAGGCTTTTATCGGCTACTAATTCTTTAGCCTCTTTTTCAAATCCTAGAGCAGTTAGAAAATCCCCGAAACGTTTGATTTTTCCTTCCCTTTTTTCCGAATAAATATCTTTATAATTTTCTGGAAGTTGACTTGCATCAGTTGGTGGTATATAACAGTCAAAACATTTAGGCCAATCTGGACACCCCATTCCAGACCCCGTCATTCTAACAACACCTCCTGCAATTACAACCAAGAAGATGGAGAACAGTGTTATTTTAGAAAATAAACTAAGTTTCATTCCTTTATTACCTTATAAGTTTTATTTCTTGAATTACTATTGGCGTAGCTTCATTACATCCTGACTGAGGAGCTTTTGAGTCAATGTATTTAATGTAAACCACCTTTCCTGCTACCTTGTACTCCGGTACTAACCAATCAACTGGTAGGTACAATTTGTTGTCTTCTGTTTTAAGCACGAAACCGCAATTATTTGCTCCTTTTTTATCTACAACAGTTGCTTTTATAAATCCAGCATTTGTAAGCGTACTCTCTCTCTGAGCGGTGTCGTCCATTGTTTCTGTATTTTCTGTATTTGCAGCCGTTGTAGCATCTTTGGTAGATGTACAAGACATTAATGAAATAACTAGAATTAAAATAAGGCTATATTTCATGATCTTGATTTTATGTTGTACCTGCAAAGATAGTCTGTAAAACCTAAAAAAGAATGATTTTTATCAGCGAGGCTTAGTAGGACTAGAACTTACATTATTACTTAATGAGGTCTCAACTAATTTCTACTTATATCTCGTTTTGATACATTATCTTTGCGCATTCAAAATAAAATGTAGAAGATTATGGCAGCTAATGAGGACGATTTTAAGAAAGTAATATCTCACGCAAAGGAGTTTGGATTTGTTTTTCCGAGTAGTGAAATCTATGATGGATTAAGTGCAACCTATGACTATGCTCAAAATGGGGTAGAACTGAAAAACAATATTAAAAAATATTGGTGGATGTCCATGGTGCAAATGCATGAGAACATTGTAGGTCTAGATGCTGCTATTTTTATGCATCCTACTACATGGAAGGCTTCCGGTCACGTTGATGCATTTAATGATCCTTTAATAGATAATAAAGATTCTAAGAAAAGGTATAGAGCAGATGTATTAGTAGAAGACCATATTGAAAAAATTAGAGAAAAGAACAACAAGGATGTGGCTAAGGCTGCAAAAAGATTTGGTGATGCTTTCAATGAAGCAGAATTTCGTTCTACGAATGGAAATGTTTTAAGAAGGGAAGAAGAAATTAAAAAAATAGAGGCGCAATTAAGCGAAGTTCAAAACAATGAAGACTTGGTTGCTTTCAAGCAATTGATTGATGATTTAGGGATTATTTGTCCCGTAAGTGGATCAAAAAATTGGACTGAGATTAGACAGTTTAATTTGATGTTTGGAACAGAATTAGGTTCTGTGGCTGGAGACGCTTCTACTATTTATCTTCGTCCGGAAACAGCACAAGGAATATTTGTAAACTACTTGAATGTTCAAAAAACAGGAAGGATGAAAATTCCTTTTGGAATTGCTCAAATAGGAAAGGCGTTTAGAAATGAGATTGTTGCCAGACAGTTTATCTTTAGAATGCGTGAATTTGAACAAATGGAAATGCAGTTTTTTATTCAGCCGGGTTCTCAAATGAAATGGTACGAGTACTGGAAAGAAACGAGAATGAAGTGGCATAAAGCCTTAGGGTTTGGTGATGAGTATTACAGATTCCATGATCACTTGAAAATGGCTCATTACGCAGATGCTGCCGCTGATATCGAATTTAAATTCCCATTTGGATTCAAAGAATTAGAGGGGATACATTCACGTACAGATTTTGATTTGACTCAACATGAGGAGTTTTCAGGAAAGAAATTAAGATATTTTGATCCTGAGTTGAATGAGAGTTATGTGCCTTACGTTTTGGAAACCTCTATTGGAGTAGATAGAATGTTTTTGGCTGTCTTGAGTACTGCCTTGAAAGAAGAAGATTTAGGTGAGGGAAAATCTAGAGTAGTTCTGAATTTACCACCTGCATTAGCGCCTATAAAAGCTGCTATTCTTCCTTTGGTGAAGAAGGACGGATTACCAGAGAAGGCGAGAGAGATTATGGATGTGTTGAAGTTTGACCACAACTGTATGTATGAAGAAAAAGATACGGTAGGTAAACGTTATAGAAGACAGGATGCTATTGGAACACCTTTCTGTATTACAGTGGATCATCAGACTTTGGAGGACAATACAGTTACTATTCGTGATAGAGAAACGATGGAGCAGGAAAGGGTTGCTATTGATCAGTTGCAAAGTATTATTGGAGACAAGGTGAGTATGACTAAACTTTTGAAATAACCTTTTAGGTATTAGTTAAAAAGGCTGCTAAATTATATTTAGCAGCCTTTTTTAGTGCAGTATATCTTTATTCTTATTGTAAGTTTTGTCCGGCAACTGCTTCACTTACGTTAATAATGTGGTCACCAACTTTATCTAAGTTATGTATAATATCGTTGTAAATAAGAACTGCTTTTATGTTGAAATCTCCTTCTTGAACAGATACTAAGTGCTGCCTTTTCAAACTTTTTCTAGTTTTAGTAATGTCACTTTCCGCATCTATTGCGCTTTGTAAGTCAATTTTTCCATACTCACTAGTAAGATTGCTGTTCATTATTTTAAAAGCCTTTTCAACTTTGTCAATCAAAAGATTGATACCATCTCTTTGCACAGGAGTGAACCAAATACTTTCTTCCTCTTTTTTCTCCAATGATTTCCCAACTTGGTAAAATAAATCTCCAATTCTTTCTAAATCATTTGAAATGGAAAGCATCGCTCTTGTTTTCATAGAAGTCGTTGCACTCATTTCCATTTGAGAAACTTTTCCAATGTAATTCACCACTTCTTCCTCTACACGGTCAGTGATTTCCTCATATTTCCCAATTTTCTTGATGAGCTTCTTTTTCTCCTTTTTGTCAGATGAGTTGACTGTTGTTTTAACGAATTTATTCATTCTAGAAACAACATTACCAAACTTAGATACTTCTTTTTTTGCTTCTAGAATACATAGTTCCGCGGTAGAACCCATTGGGCCACCGATAAAATCAAGTTTGAATTCTTCATCAGATTCGTCCTTGGCGGGCACATACTTGATTACAAGTTTAGCCAAGAAGTCAACAAACCATATTAATAAAAATGTATTTATGATATTAAATACAAGATGGAATACCGCCAATGACCATTGAGTTTTAGATTCAGCAGTGTCCTTAACCAATGAGTTGAAAAAAGTGTCTGTCATCAAGTAATCAATCAAATTTAGGAAAGGGTAGAAGACAATCAACATCCATATAACCCCAATTAGATTAAACAAGAGGTGAGCTCGGGCAGCTCTTTTAGCATGTGCATTACCTATCATCGCAGCCAAGTTTGCCGTTACTGTTGTACCTATATTTTCTCCTAGAATAATAGCGGCAGCATACTCCATTGAAAGGCCTGTACCTCCACAAAGAGATAGTGTAATCGCCATTGCTGCACTACTTGATTGAACTACGATTGTTAGGATTGTTCCAATTAAAACAAAAATAAGAACTGAGAAAAACCCGTATTGAGATAAAGGCTCAACAACGTTGAAAAGAAAACTTGGGTCCTCTTTGATAAAGCTCATAACATCTTTTAATGCATCAAGCCCCATAAACAAGATTGCAAATCCAATTAAAAACTCTCCAAGAGATTTTAAACTAGACTTGTTGAAGAATAACAAAGGCATTCCAAATGCAATAATTGGCAAGGAATAATCAGAGATGCTAAACTTACCAAAGGCGAAGACCAATAGTAGGAAGGATGTCACTGTAGTACCAATGTTAGCACCCATAATAACACCAATCGCTTGTCTTAAATTAAGAAGACCAGCGTTCACAAAACTCACTACCATTACAGTGGTGGCGCTAGACGATTGTATGATACTCGTAGTTGTGAATCCAGTTAGTATACCCGCAAATCTATTTGAAGTTGCAGCGCCAAGAATTTTTTGAAGTTTATCACCAGCAAGTTTCTGTATTCCCTCACTCATGGTTTTCATTCCAAAGATGAAGAATCCTAAGGCACCAATTAATACCAATAACTTGTATAAGTTCCAGCCAGATTTAATAGTGGCTTCTTCTTTGTCGGACCAAACCAAATCATCTTTATTGTGTTGAGGACCAGGAAGAGAATTGGTTTTTGAAAATCCAACTTCAAAATAATAACTTTCGTCACCGGTTAAATCATTTATTATATAATAGTTGCTATCAATTGAGAAAGGCTTGGTATAAGTCCAATCATAGCCTTCAATTTGTTCTTTGACTCTTTTGAAATCTGCCTTCGTAATGTATCGAATAATAAGTTGGTTTCCATCCAACCTTAATTGTGGTTCTAACTCACAATTAATTGTCCATGTAATCTCTGCAGCATTTTGTTTTTCTCCAATGCTTACGTTGTGAAAAGCATCGTTAGAATAAGTATCAATTAAGGTTTGCGACCAAGAATTGAAGTTGCAAAGGAAAAGGATAGTAAGTAAAAGGCTAATTCTTTTTGCCATTAATAATATGATAATTTCAATAGTCTGCTAAAGTATTTAGACCTTGTCTTATTATTTGAAATCCAATGTTAAGGAATTGTTAACAGTTTACTTAAATCTTAACACCAATAACACAAACGTCATCAATTTGCTCAAGATCACCTTTCCATTTATCAAAAAACTGATCTAATTTTTCTTTCTGCTCATCCATTTCCAAATCAAAAATGGAAATCAATAATTCTTTAAAAGGTTTGTATTTTAGTTTTTTACCTCTTTCTCCACCAAATTGATCCGC
>CAJYBK010000147.1 GCA_913064955.1 uncultured Flavobacteriales bacterium | reverse complement strand
GGAGAAATACATCGGACCAGAAATTGACTTTGACACCACAAAGTTTAATTGACCTTTTTCATTAGTAGAGATGTTTATGTCCAATAATAATTCACTTTTTAGTTCATTTTTAAGGGTTTCAAAGCGATGAGTCAATACATAATCTTTGGATTGACTAATCACAAGAGCTTCTACACCTACAAATTCTTCCCGAATTTCACCTTTTTCTGAAAAAGGTTCTAGAATTGGGATGTAATAATCGACACTGTCACCTGGTAGTTTTAAAATGATATTGTCAAATTGGAACAAAGAGGCCCAGTCTTTATTTACAACACCTTCATACTTTGACTTTACAAAATAGACCTCAATGGGTCTACTTGCATTTTTGAACGCCTTAGAGATAACTTGAGCGTAGTGTAGTGAGATGTCAACATCATCTTTTAGGTCGTTATACAGATGCGTGTATTCTTCCAAAGGTTTGTTAATTATTTCGTTTAGGTACTTTGCTCTAGCTTGATTGCTAGTGAGGCTCATTATTTTACTAGTAATGATATGTAGCGGGATTTCTCCGATCATATCGTTTTTCTTTCTTCCTTTTGATTGTTTGTAATAGTCGTCAATCATTTTGGACCAATCTGTTGCAATTTCAAATGCTTTTTTGCTAGACTGAAAGAATACGCCTGAAGCTTCGTCATCTTCTGTAGAGAAAGGTTCTGGACTGAATGCCGGAATATTACTGTACTCTAATGAGATAGATAAGGGAGAGGTGGTTTCTTTATAATTTAGCTTACCGTAATTTAGTTTAGATAATTCCAATTTATCGGATACTACTTCAATGTATTTTGCATGGCAATAGTTGGCCGCTTCGATTGATATATAATCCGAGTAATCAAAATAATCCAGTTCAATATCATAGTTTACCTCTGAAGTATAGGTGTATTCCAAAACATCTCCTTTGGAAAGATTACCAATGGCTAGCATTTTCATCTTACCTTTCTTTTTATAAAAGAATGGGGTGTTGGCAGGAAGGGAAACTTCTGTAAAGTCATCATTGGACACTTTCTCAATAGATCCATCCTCATGAATCACTTGTACTTTTATGTCTTTTAGGTTTGACTTGAAATTAGAAAATGCGTAGGAGGGAAGATATAATTTATTGTATTTTCCTAAAGCGTAAGATGATCTAACTAGTACTTTTCTATGAATAGTTTTATTAAAAACGACACCATCAGAATTAGTATTGAAACTAATTTTAGTATAATCTTCTATTATTTCTGCATCATGGTCCTTGATTTCCGTAAATTTAGGGTAAATAGATTTCGCCATTTTTTCTAATACACTGTTTTGGGCGTAACTATTAAAGCATACTAGTAAGGTTATTATGTAGCTAGATAATCTCATTTTGTTTGGACTTTTATAGGCGCTTCCAACATTTGTTTAAGATTACCTCTGGTTAGTTTGTCCTCTGTATCATTAGTTATTATTGCTTTATCTCTTTCAATAATGTAAGTGACCATATGATTGGCTATAGTTTTGGTTGCTCGAATTTTCTCACCATCTATTTTACTTTCTCCAAGTTCATCAAGAATGGTGTATTCCGTATTAATGTTGAGTAAAATGGTGTTATCAAAGGGAACATTAACAGGCGAGTCGGTGTCTGTTAGAAACGGAAAGATCTTATTGAAGTCTAAAACTGCAGGTAATAAATAGGTTGATTTATTAAAGGCGCTAATTAGATAGTTATCCATTAGTTCAATATTTATAATGGCGCTTTCTTTGGAGATACTGAAGTCTAGGACCTTTCCATTGTTGATATTGACGTATTTCTCCATGAAATACTGCACGGCATCCTTTCTTGAGTCGTAGGAAACGGAGGATAAAATGGATGTTAATAGCTCCATGAATTGTCCTTTAGCAACAACTTTAATTTGACTTTTGGGAGTAGCTTGTTTGGTCTTAGAAGGAGTTACGTTGATTTCAAGAGAATTATTTATTCTTGGAGACAGTGGTACCGTTTGAAGTTCAAATTTATCTTTTTGTAGACCAATCAAGGCTTCTTTTCCTTCCAGGTAATAAGGGTTTTTCTTCCAACTAGTTATGGTAGAAGTAGGATCTAGAAAATACCATTGTCCGTTTTGTTTTAAAGCACAGATCATGTGATTGTCAACAGCCAATGAAGGGGTAGCGTAGGTATAGCATTTGGAATTGGTTCCTATCCAACAGTGATAAGCGTCATAGCCCATAGATCTTAAGAGAGCTACAAGTAGATTAGCCATTCCTTTACAGTCACCATATTTATTCTTTAGAACATGTGATGCTTCAGCAGGTTTGAAGCCAGCTAATCCGTTTTCAAATGCGACATACTGAATGTTATTTTGAACCCAAGAGAATATTTCTTGTATAGAGTCATTTACGCTGTTATTGCTTAAGATGTTTTGGGCTTTCTGTTGGAAATCCTTTGGTTGATCGGAAAGTTGATTTATTAATGTTGCGTACCAAGCATATAAATCTTCAGTAGAGGAGATTACTTTTTGGTTGTTATAAGATTTGACCGTAAGAATTATATGTGGCAGGTAGTAACTTTGACCTGCTCCATTTAGATGGAGAAACCCTTTTGCTTTTGGAGAGGTTATGGTGTATTTACTATCAGATTCAACTATTGCGTTTGTCGCTAAATTAAATGGATAGATTTCAAAATTGACTAAATCGCTTTTGTTTATTATTATTTTGGATTTTTCTACTTGCTCATAATTCTGATAGAGATAAAAACTTGTGACAAATTTCAAATCGTTGATTTGTTTTTGATAAGTGTAATCAATGATATAGTTTTTTGGGAGGTCTATGGAAGGTTGCAGTCTTACCGTTTTTAAATCTTGATAAAAGACACCATTTACAAAGTAGTCTTTAACATCTGCGTATTTTACTTTACAGTTTTCTATAAGAACGGCCTTGCCTAAAGTATCAATCTTGTATATTCTTGCTTTTTTTATGGTTGCTTCTTCAAAGGCATTGAAGGGAACCGTCATTTCGAAAACACCGGCATCATTCTCTTTGAAGAGTTTCTTAACTTTAGTAGTGACTACACAATAGTTTTGATTTGTTTCTACGTTTTCTTTAAAAGTAATGGTCTGAGTTCTCTCTAATACCAGCTCATCACCAGTCAGTGTATCTAGTATTGTATTATAGTCCAACTGAGAAGCGACACCTATTGGTGTCGCTATCGCAGTTATAAAAAAGAATAATATGTGTAAACTATTTCCCAAGTTGAGTTTTGTATTTTTCTGCTTTATTTACAATTTTAGTTTGAATTTGCTCTAAAGTAGCAGGTTTTAACCTTTTCTTACCTAAGAACCCAAACAACACATCATCACCTTCACATGAAAGAATGACATTGTAGTGATAAGTAAGTAATGGACTGTTAGTGTAGATAGGGAAATCTCTCCAGTAAAAACTTGATTCATCACCTTCCACTCTTTTTTCTTCAATAACTTCTTCAGTTGTCATTTCATAATTACTCAACTTCCATGATTTCAACGCAATCTTAAGATCAGCATTTCTTTCAGTTCTTTTCTTTTCATTTTTGTGCGTTGACTCTGGAACTAAGAAAGTTTTGTCTTTCATTCCATCATAAAAAGTAATTACATTTTCTTTGTACTTACTCTTCACATCTTTTCTAGAAGAACCACCTTCGTCTTGAATTTCTGCTGCTGTATTAAGTGATTCATTAAGCATGTTGATCATTAGTCTAATGTCATTTTTATCACCTAGATATAAACCGTTAATGATTGTAGAAGCAATTACTTGTTTTTTTGGAGAACAAACAGTAATTGATGCGGTTCTGTTGCCATAATCATCTTGGTATAACCTTAAAAACATTGCTTCTTTATCTTTCGCTTTCATTAAGCTCTTAGCGTCAAATGCTTTTATTTCATAATCCGTATCATCGTAACTTGATTCTGCCATTGCTTCCGACCACATTTTGTTATAATTTTCTGCAGCTGCTTTGGCATCCTCGATTTCGTCTAACTTTCCTTTTTTAGCCATTTTTGCAATGAACTTCTGCGAAGCTTCATAAGTAGGAATGAATAATTTTTTACCCTCAAGTAAACTAAAGTCAAATGACTTTATTGGAGTTAATTGACCAGTAACCATATTACTGAATGCAAGAGCTATGATCAATAGCCCAAAAGAAATTTGTCTTTTCATTATCTTGTTTTTATTAATTGCTCCAAATATATCAAAATAAATTCGCTTTGAATTAATTCTAACAAATGCTTTGCATGCTAGCAACGAATAACAGACTCAGTTCAATGACAACGAAAGTAAACAGGATTGTAATTTTTGCAATGAGAAAGGAAGTTTACGATTGTTAAGTTGGTAGTTTATACAGTATCCCTGTTTGTGTAATTAGCTTCAATCCTATATTTTAGCAACACAAAAGAACTACCCATGAAGAAAATCACCTATCTAAGTCTGTTGCTTTCTGCAGTTATACTTACCAATTGTGGTGGCAATGAAGCGACTACATCACAGGATGTTACACAGGAAGAAACTGATACCATTTCTGCTGAAGATACCTTATTGGTTGATACGGTGGCGGTTCAAATCCCGCTTTTTGATATGCATCCAGAAGTAGTGTTGGAATCTATAGATGGTTTCAATGAGGTGTATTTTCCTACTATACATTATTACGCTGGTGAGGTGGATGGTCAATCGGTAGCTATGACTTTATTGCAGGATAATTACTATACAAATAGTTTTTCTGGACAAGTGTTTAATAAGAGCTTAGGTGCCACCTTTTCTATTCAAGGTAAAGTAGAATCAACTTCAGATACGATAAGAATGAAGTCGCTTACAGATTCAAGTCATTTACAGACCATCAGCGGAGTATTTGATTATTCCAGTGATACATTCAGCGGTTTCTGGGTAAAAGATGGTAAGAAGGCTTTGTTTACGCTCACAAAAGCGGATGCTACTCCTGAGCAACGAGCCTTGTTTGTAGATTTGCTGGATTATTCTAGTTTGGTTAATACTGATGCTGGATTGGTAAGTGAAGAAAAAGGCAACTTTAGTTTTAATGATTTCATCTACCGATCTAGTGATGGGGAAGGGTATGATTTTAGTAGTTTGTCTATAGAGAAAGAGTTTTTTATTCACTTTCCCGAAGATGGCTTAGTGTTTACAGAGGTAACTGTAGAAGTGGAAGAAGGCACTACTTTCAAAGAAGGGCATGGGCCTTCAGGTATAGATGATACCGACTACATTGTAGAAGGGGAGTATATGAGCTCTTATCTTATTGTTTCATACCAATGGTTGAAGAATGGAGTCTTAATTAAGGGTTCATTTGATTTGTCGGAAGAAGGAGCCCTGACTTCCTGGAGTTTTAAGGATAAGTTGGTAGTTATGATACAGAGCAGTAGAGCAGACAATCCATCAGTAATGGCTATCTACTCTTGGGACAATGATCTCAAAGAGTATGTAAAGAGCTAGGTAAGGGGATTTAGTAGCATGATAAATTTCAATACCATAATTTACTTTGTTATAGGATTAGTGCTTTTGTTTGTCTTTTTTGCAGTATTCACTTATTACGCGCGCAAAAAGACCAAAGAGAAATTAAGAAAGCACGGTATTAAAACGGTTGCGAAGATTTCTAATCGCTTTTACAATGTGAACTATGATAACGGTTTTGATGATGGATTTGATGATACGACTTATGACTTACAGTTGTATGTTACTTTTATTGATTCTATGGGGAAAGAACAAGAAGCATCTCTGTCTTCCAATAATGAAACTTATGAGTTAGGAGATGACTTAGAGATTATCTATTTGCAAGAAAGCCCTAAATGTGCATATGAGATAAGTTATATTGAATAGTTTTCTAACTTAAACAGTTCTTAAGAACCGTTACTACATTGTAAGTGGGCTTTAATCAGTTTTATTGCAGACTGCAAAAGCGTTTACTTATATTTGTTTAAAATTACTCCTATGAAATCAATATAGACTTTCGCTTGTTTGATGTTTATGGTTGCGTTTGCAAATGCGCAATGCATAATTACTTCGTTAAATGTTACTGTTGGTGGTTGTCAAAGCACTTCAGATACTTATGCTGTGAATGGTGATGTTTCATTTAGTAAGTAGCCTACCACCGGTACATTGGTTGTTACTGTGGATGATGGTGTCAACGTTTACGATACAGTGATTAATCCACCATTTGTTTCGCCAGCAAGTTATTCCTTGTCCAATATGGCTTCTAATGGTAATGCAACAACGGTGAGTGCAGTTTTTACTGACGACTTGACTTGTACTATCAGTGTGAATAGTAATTCACCAGCAAGTTGTGCTTGTGTAGCAGATGCTGGTACATTTACTATTGTTTCAAATTTAATTGCAAACAATACGCATTATGTTGCTTATGGAGATGATTTTATCATGAGTAGTAATTTAGACCATACTTTTGCTAATGAAGTGAATACAGGTTTTGGGCCAAGTTATGATACGTCAATGGCATATTTGGCATTCTCCTGCATTCCTACCACACCTAGTGCACCATATTCAGACCCATGTCTGTTGGGAATTGTTGGTTACGGATCAACTCTTAGTATTAATTGTGATGGAAATTCATTGTTGCCAAACCCATACTATGTACAACCCATCACTATGTATAGCGGGAGTGGTAATGTATATAGTCATACTACGGATCCTAATCAGCCGTGTTTTGATTTAGGTTTAGTCCAAGAAGTTTATTGCCTTAGTCCTATTTTGCCAATAGTAACTTCCGATCCTGGTACCGGAGAGATTACAGTGACCATAAGTGGGGGGATGCCAGCGGAAGATGGATCCTTATTTACTATTAGCAATGTACTGCCTAATGGAGCAAATGGAGGCGTAACCACTGTTGTGCAAAATGGCAATATAGTGCTTTCGGGACTTTTAAATGGAGATCAGTATGCTTTGACCATTACAGATGATGCTGGTGGTGAAGCGGTGGTAAGCAATATGTATAATTCAGTAAATGAAAGAGAAGAATTATCTCTCTCATTTTTTCCAAATCCTGTAAGTGATCAATTAACGGTTACAGGAATAACAGAAGCTACTGACATTATTATTACTACTATAGATGGAGCGGAGGTATTGACAACTACGCTTTCTCAAGACGAAGTGCTTTCTACAGCACATTGGGCAAAAGGCGTTTATCTGATTAGTTGTAAAAGTGTAAAAGGTACTGTTTCTCGAAGAATAGTCAAGTAGTATAGTCATTGGTGTCAACCTATTCACCAAGGTTTCCTTCCATTCATAAGCATTCCCATCCATTAATACTTTTGGGAGGGTGTTTTCTTCATTCAATTTATTACTTTTACGGCAAAGAATTAAACTAGAATTTAATGAAGAATATTTTATTGATGGGATTGGTTGGTGCTGCGAGCATTGTGCAAGCGCAACAGCCAAAGATAGATTTCGTAGAGTACGATCTAAAAAACGGAATGCATGTAATCTTACATGAAGATCATTCCACACCAATTGTAGGTGTTTCTGTAATGTACCATGTAGGTGCTAAAAATGAGAAGTCTGATAGAACAGGTTTTGCTCATTTCTTTGAGCACTTATTGTTTGAAGGGAGTGACAATATTGAAAGAGGTACATTCTTTAAGTACATTGAGAATGCAGGTGGTAAGAACAATGCCAATACTACAAATGATAGAACTTTTTACTATGAGATCTTACCATCCAATCAATTGGAGTTGGGTCTTTGGTTAGAGTCAGAAAGATTACTTCATGCTAAGATAGACCAAGACGGTGTAGATACACAGAATGAAGTAGTAAAAGAAGAGAAACGTTTAAGAATAGATAATCAACCATACGGAAGTTTATTAGCAGAGTCTGCTAAGAGAGCATATAAGGTACACCCATACCAATACACAACAATTGGAGAGATGGAGCACTTAGATGCTGCTACTTTGGATGAGTTTATCGATTTTTACCATACCTATTATATTCCTCAGAATGCAGTGCTTTCTATAGCTGGTGATATCAATATCGCTGAAACTAAGAAAATGATTGAATTGTATTTTGGGCCAATTCCAAGAGGAAAGAAAGAAGTTCCTGCTGTGACTGCAGTTGAACCACCACTAGGAGGAGAAGTTAGAGATACTATTTATGACAATATCCAATTGCCAGCGGTAGTTCAAGTATACAGAATCCCAGAGCAAGGAACAGCAGATTTCTATGCGTTAGAAATGTTGTCAAAAGTAGTTTCAGATGGTGAGAGTTCTAGATTGAACAAAAAATCTGTTGCTGAGACACAGTCCGCTATGTTTGTAGGTAGTTTTCCTTTCCCATCGGAAGATCCAGGAATCTCATTTGTATTTGGTATTGCCAATGCTGGTGTAGATGCTGCTACTTTGGAAGAAGAGATCAATGGAGAATTTGATAAGGTGAAGAAGGAATTGATTTCTGAAACTGAATTTGAGAAGATTAGAAACATGGTAGAGAATGATTTTGTCTACAATTTTAATTCTATAATCGGTATTGCTGAGAACTTGGCTAATTACCACATGTACTTTGGAGATGCTAACTTGATTAATACAGAGTTAGAGAAATACATGAAGGTGACTAGAGAGGACATTAAGCGTGTAGCCAATAAGTATATGGTGAAGGATAATAGAGTAGTACTTTATTATTTGCCAAAAGAAGGTGAATAATTAACAGTCAATAGAATTAAGAAAATAAAGAGAATAAAATGAAAAAGATATATTCAATATTATTGTTAAGCGCAATCACACTAAGTGCCACTGCTCAGAAAACAATAGACAGAACAAAGGCTCCAGAGCCAGGTCCTGCACCAAAGATTAATATTGG
>CAJYBK010000146.1 GCA_913064955.1 uncultured Flavobacteriales bacterium | reverse complement strand
CGGAGATCCTCCATATCGGCGCAATGTCCCCAACAAGCGTTTGATTCGTAATAAATTGATTTCATATTATTGGTTTTATTTCAATTTTTGTTTAACAATTTCTGTCCTAAGTTACTTAGTCAGAACTGATGAGCAAGCTCTAAAAACTTTCTTTGTGATTATAAACCACAAATGGTATAGACATATTTCCCCTCCCAAATTGGAGGGGAAATGTCTAAACATATTAAGAATAGTAATATAATTACTTCAATTCTACTTCAGCACCAGCCTCTTCAAGAGCCTTTTTCAAGCCTTCAGCTTCATCTTTACCAACACCTTCTTTTACAGTAGATGGTGCGCTATCAACAACATCTTTTGCTTCTTTAAGCCCAAGACCTGTTAATTCTTTAACCGCTTTTACAACAGCTAATTTTGCTCCACCTGGTGCTTTAAGAATTACATCGAATGAAGATTTTTCTTCAGCAGCGTCTCCACCACCAGCAGCTCCACCAGCTGCAACAGCTACTGCAGCAGCAGCAGGCTCGATTCCGTATTCTTCTTTAAGAACTGTTGCCAATTCATTTACTTCTTTTACAGTTAAGTTTACTAACTCTTCTGCCATAGCTTTAATATCCGCCATTTTTTTGTTTTTTTTTTAAAGTTTAATTTAACTTATATGTTAAACGATAATTTAATTTTCTCTTTCTGATAATGTTTTAACTAATCCTGCAATTGTACCACCGCTCGATTTAAGAGCAGAGATAACATTCTTAGCAGGTGATTGAAGCAATCCGATAACTTCTCCAAGTAATTCTTCCTTAGATTTGATATCGCATAGGTTATTCAATTGGTCATCGCCAATATAAATAGCCTCTTCAATGTATGCAGCTTTCAAAACTGGTCTATCACCTTTCTTACGAAAGTCCTTAATCAATTTTGCAGGTGCATTACCTACTTCTGAAATCATAATTGCAGTTGGACCTGCTAAAACACCATACATTTCTGAATAATCTCTACCTTCGATTTTCTCCAAAGCTTTTTGTAACAACTTGTTTTTTACAACAGTCATTTCAATGTTCTTATTGTAACACATCCTTCTTAAATTACTGGTTTTTTCAGAATCTAATTGTGAAGTATCTGCTAAATAAAAAACATTCGCTCCAGATAATTTATCTGCAATTGCATCGATAGCGATTTGTTTTTCTTCTCTGTTCATGTTTTACTTTTTTTGAAGATTATGCAGAAATTGATTTCGTTTCGATCTTGATACCTGGGCTCATTGAGCTTGAAAGAGTAATACTCTTCATATAAACTCCTTTTGCCGATGACGGTTTCAATTTCATTAACGTAGAAATCAACTCATTTGCATTTTCCGCAAGTTTGTCTGATTCGAAAGAAGCCTTTCCGACTGCTGCGTGAATTATACCGTATTTATCAACTTTAAAGTCGATTTTTCCAGCTTTCACATCTGTTACTGCTTGACCTACGTTCATTGTAACTGTTCCTGTTTTTGGATTAGGCATTAATCCTCTTGGTCCTAAAATACGACCTAGAGCACCTACTTTTCCCATTACAGAAGGCATTGTTACAATTACGTCAACATCTGTCCAACCACCTTTGATTTTATCGATGTATTCGTCAAGACCAACAAAATCAGCGCCTGCCTCTTTTGCTTCTGCTTCTTTGTCAGGAGTACAAAGTACTAATACCTTAACATCTTTTCCAGTTCCGTGAGGAAGAGATACAGTACCTCTAACCATTTGGTTAGCTTTACGTGGATCTACTCCTAATCTCACAGCCATATCAATAGATGCATCGAAATTAGTTGTTGTTATACTCTTAACAACTTCAGAAGCTTCAGACAAAGAGTAATACTTCTCAGCATCGAATTTTGCAATTGCCTCTTTTCTCTTCTTTGTTAGTGCCATAATTTTTCTGTTAATTCAGATTACTTATCCCCAAGGGGCGGTTCCTTTTACTGTTAATCCCATACTTCTTGCCGTACCTGCAACCATTTTCATAGCTGACTCAGGGGTAAAACAATTCAAATCTGACATTTTATCATCCGCGATTGCTCTCACTTGCTCCCAAGTTACAGATCCTACCTTCTTCTTGTTAGATTCCGGAGATCCTTTCTTGATCTTAGCCGCTTCCATTAACTGGACTGCAGCTGGAGGAGTTTTGATTACAAACTCAAACGATTTGTCAGCATAAACAGTAATAACACAAGGTAATACTTTCCCTGCTTTATCTTGGGTTCTAGCATTAAACTGCTTACAGAACTCCATGATGTTTACACCTTTAGCACCTAATGCAGGTCCTACTGGTGGTGCTGGGTTAGCACTTCCGCCTCTGACTTGAAGTTTTATTAATCCACTTACTTCTTTTGCCATTGTTATATATTTATTTATAATATGTAGTTTACTAACGGGAAGCTTTAATCGCTTTGGACTACAATGTGTTTAACTTTCTTTTTCTACTTGTAAGTAACTTAATTCCAAAGGCGTTTTTCTTCCGAAAATCTTCACCATCACTTTAAGTTTCTTTTTCTCTTCGTTCACTTCTTCAATAACTCCATTGAAGTTGTTAAAAGGACCATCTGTCACTTTAACATTTTCACCCACTACAAAAGGAATCGACATTTCTGCGTCAGATTCTGCTAACTCATCAACTTTTCCTAATATTCTATTTACTTCTGATTGTCTCATTGGAAGTGGATCTCCGCCTTTCTCTCCACCTAGGAAACCTATAACATTGTTCATTGACTTCACTACGTGTTCAACTTCTCCGACTAAAGCCGCTTCAATCAAAACATAACCTGGAAAGTAAGATTTCTCTTTACTTACCTTTTTTCCATTCTTAATTTGGTAAACCTTTTCAGTAGGAATCAACACCTGCTCAACGTATTGAGTAAGGTTATTTCTTTCAATTTCCAATTCAAGAAGTTCTTTGACTTTCTTTTCTTTACCACTAATGGCGCGAACTACGTACCATCTTTTCTTCACTTCAGACATATCTCGTAATTCTTAATTTTTCAAATCGTAAAAAATACCTAATAAACCTTTCCAGAATCCGAATAATCCATCCTCTCCTGGTACAACACCAAATACAGTATCCATAATCCATATTGCAATGGAAATCAAAATACTCGTAATCAATACGATAATAGAACTAGTTTGTAGTTCATCCCAAGTTGGCCAAGACACTTTAGTTGTCAACTCAGTTACCGCTTCTTCTATATATGTTTTTATTCCAGCCACTTAATTCAGTTTATATTCTACTTTCTTTACTTTGCTTTGCACGGGCGGCAGGATTCGAACCTACGACCAATAGTTTTGGAGACTACTACTCTACCAGCTGAGCTACGCCCGTATGCGACAAAAAGGCTTACCCTTTTGGGGTATGCCTTTTGCCTTATACATTTGTTTAGAAATTAATCTAAAATCTCAGTAACCTGACCAGCTCCAACTGTTCTACCACCCTCACGGATAGCGAAACGAAGACCTTTGTCCATTGCAACAGGCAAGTGTAATTCTACAGTAATTGTAACGTTATCTCCTGGCATAACCATCTCACGACCTTCACCTAATTGAATTGTTCCTGTAACATCCAAAGTTCTTAAGTAGAACTGTGGTCTATAGTTATTGTGGAATGGAGTGTGACGTCCACCTTCTTCTTTTTTCAAAACGTAAACCTCAGCTTTGAATTTTTTATGTGGAGTAATTGATCCAGGCTTAGAGATAACCATACCTCTTTTGATTGCTTCTTTTTCAATACCTCTTAATAAAAGACCACAGTTTTCTCCTGCTCTTCCTTCATCAAGAATTTTTCTAAACATCTCAACACCTGTTACAGTAGAAACTAATTTTTCTTCTTGAAGACCAACGATCTCAACTGGATCACCAGTTCTGATAATTCCTGTTTCGATTGCACCTGTAGCAACAGTTCCACGACCTGTAATTGAGAATACATCCTCAACAGACATTAGGAAAGGCTTTTCAGTATCTCTTTCTGGAGTATCAATCCAAGTATCAACTGTATCCATTAATTTTTGTACAGACTCAACCCATTTTGGCTCACCGTTCAATGCACCAAGTGCAGAACCAGCCAAGATTGGAGTATCTTTATATCCATAAGAATCTAAAAGATCAGCTAATTCCATTTCAACTAATTCTAATAATTCTGGATCATCAACCATATCCACTTTGTTCATGAATACAACGATCTTAGGTACGTTTACCTGTAAAGAAAGAAGAACGTGCTCTCTAGTTTGAGGCATTGGTCCGTCAGTTGCAGCACATACTAAGATAGCACCGTCCATTTGAGCAGCACCAGTTACCATGTTCTTAACGTAATCCGCGTGACCTGGACAATCTACGTGAGCGTAGTGACGAGCGTTAGTTTCATACTCAATGTGAGCAGTGTTAATTGTAATACCTCTTTCTTTTTCTTCAGGAGCATTATCAATCTGAGAGAAATCTTGCTTATCTGCCAAACCTTGACTTGACAAAACAGAAGAAATCGCTGCAGTCAATGTGGTTTTACCATGATCCACGTGTCCAATCGTACCGGTATTAACATGCGGTTTAGTTCTTTCGAAATTTGCTTTAGCCATTTTGCTTAATGTTTAAGTTTAATTATTACTTGTTGTTTTTTTACTTATGTTTTTAATAAAAATAACACTTCTTAATCTAAAATAATTGAGCCGATGACGGGAATTGAACCCGTGACCTCTTCCTTACCAAGGAAGTACTCTACCCCTGAGCTACATCGGCAGGATTAACCCCTGTTAATGTAACGCAAAAAAAAGGAGCATTGGTAAACATTACATTTACCAACTCTCCTTTTGGCCCTGAGCGGGAGACGAGATTCGAACTCGCGACCCTCAGCTTGGAAGGCTGATGCTCTACCAACTGAGCTACTCCCGCGTTATTCCGGTGCAAAAGTAAAACTAATTTTCGTTAATCAAAACAAAAACGTAAAAACTTTCTTACCAAATTCATTGTGGGGAGAGAAGGATTCGAACCTTCGAAGCTTTCGCAACAGATTTACAGTCTGCCCCATTTGGCCGCTCTGGAATCTCCCCAACTATTAGATTTTCAAGAACTATTCTTATTGAGCCGATAGAGGGACTCGAACCCACGACCTGCTGATTACAAATCAGCTGCTCTGGCCAACTGAGCTATATCGGCTTATGTCCATTTTCAATTCAAATAATTACATCTTTCTTTGAAAAGGTCTGCAAATGTAAATCTTTTTTTTTACACACCAATTTTTTCTATTAATTTTTTGAAGTATTTTTTATTTTTTTTTGACTCCAAAATAGAACTACCTGAAATAAAGCACATTATAACTGTTCCTTATATTTTTTAATTTGCCTTCTTAAAGCCTCTACAGCCTCATCTGTAGCTCCTTCAAATGAATCTGCATGCTTTTTCACAAATAAATCCTTCCCAGGGACCATCATTTTGATCTCTACAATCTTATTTGAAGGGCTTTCTTTCTTGTCTACTTTAATAATTACATCTGTATTTACAATGTGATCAAAAAACGTATTTAACTTATTTACTCTCTCATTTATAAAATCAACTAACTTTTGATCTGCTGAAAAATGAACGGCCTCTACATTAATATTTCCCATAATTTTATTTTTTTATGCTCCTTGGATGAGCTGATTTATATATTTCCTTAATTTTCTCCATAGAACTGTGAGTATAGACTTGAGTTGCTGCCAAACTTGAATGTCCAAGCAACTCTTTTATAGCGCTTAAATCTGCTCCGTTATTTAGTAACTCAGTGGCGTATGAATGTCTCAAAACATGCGGGCTCTTTGTCTTTAAGGTTGTATTAAGAGCAAGGTAATTATTTACGATTCTATAAACAAATTTTTCATAAAGTTTTTGCCCCTTATCAGTAACAAATAAATAATCAGAATTACCCGAAAATTCTTGCTGCTTTACATTCAAATATTTAACTATTTCCATGCTGACCTTTTCGGGAAGCGGCACTATACGTTCTTTGTTTCTTTTACCCAAAACTTTGATTGCTCCATTATCTATGCAGGAATCTTTAAGTCCAATCAACTCAGATCTCCGAATGCCCGTAGACAACAATACCAAAATGATTAAACTATCTCTTAGTTCACCAAATGCACTTCGGTTAGACTCTAATTCCGTTTTTAAACTCTTCATCTCTGAATGCTTAACAAAATTCGGGACCCTTTTTTCTATTTTTGGCAACTTAATTCCTGATACTGGATTTTTCTCAAGATCACCCATCCTTAAGTGATATTTATAATAAGACTTTACAGAACTAATCTTGCGATGAATTGTTTTGTGTGAATTTCCACTTTCCTTTAAGTTAACCACCCAAGATCTTACTTGTTGATGACTAGCGGAATCTAATTCCGTGTCGAAATCACATTCTAAAAAAGATTCAAATTGTGCCAAATCAGATTTATAAGCATTTATAGTGTGCTTTGAGAATCGTTTTTCAAACTCAAGATAGTCTAAGAAATTTGATTTTTTTGGCATACAAAAAAGGGTAACTGATTATATCAATTACCCTTAACGCTGTTAACTAAATTAAGTTGCTAAATTAAGCCTCTTTTTCTTTTAGTTTTTGAATATATTTTGCTTTAATGATTTCAGCTCTTCTTTCTACTGAAGGTTTATTGAATTGTTGACGACTTCTTAGTTGTCTAATCACTTTAGTTCTATCGAATTTCTTCTTGTACTTTTTAAGGGCTCTTTCAATAGATTCTCCTTCTTTTACTGGAATTATTAACATATTATTTAAGTTTCTTGTTTTTTAATTGGGCTGCAAATATACATTATTTTTAATAAATTCTCTATTTTTTTAATTTTTTATGCATTTTAATTGTTCAAAATGCAACTTCATTCATTTTTCCTAGCAATTACTTAGATAGTGATTTGAAATAATTGGCTAAAATCTCAGAATTAACATTGCTTGGTGTGACTAATTCTAGGACTTTTACATTATCACTTTCAGCATATAGCCAACTCAAGCCATTTTCTAATTTACTAAGTTCTGAAACTTGCATTGAATCTACCCCATAAGTACGACATAAATCTGAAATGGAAGCGCTGTTACCCACTTCAAACCTTTCCTTTACAACACCTGTATCCAAAGGACCTGGGATTATTCTAAAGATGCCTCCCCCATCATTATTTATGACAATCACCTTTAAATTGGATTTTGGAATATTATTACAAAAAGCATTCCCATCATATACAAACCTTAAATCTCCTGATATTAGAAGATTTAATTTATCCGATTTAGATGCGACACCCAAGGCGGTGGAACTTGAACCATCAATACCGCTAACTCCTCTATTTCCAAAATATGTAATGGAACTAATCGGATTAAATAATTGAACATACCTAACAACACTACTATTTCCCAAATGCAAATTAATATTATTTGGCATTGTATCTATTAATAGTTGAAAAACTCTTAGATCAGACCACTCACAGTTTACAAGGAATTCCTCATGCTTCTCCTCAGAGATAAAAGACGCGGTTAGCCATTGATTTTTGAAATCGCTAATCTGACTAAAATTATTACACTCCACAACAGCCCTTATAAATGAAGAAGGTTGGCAAGAAAAGCTATTACTTAGACATTCAAAGACATTAATAGACTGACCTGGCTCATCAACATGCCAATGATTCAATTTAGCTATGGATCGTAAATATTTCTTGATTTTCTTCGATATAACAGCCCCTCCCAAAGTCACTACTAACTGTGGCTTACATTCTTCATATTTAATATTTGTCAATGTCCTATCAATACAATTAACGAATTGAAAATCTCTCACATTGCTAATTGTCTCGGTTACAATAACTATTCTAGGATCAGCACTTAGGTCTTTTAACCAAAATAACAAACCTTCTGACGCTGTCATTTGTCCACATAAAATCAAAATTCTGTTATAAGAATTCCATTCTTCAATTTGATTTTCTTCAATTCTAAACTTAGACTCTTCGGCAATTTCTTTTGTCTCAAATTTAAATTCCTTAAAACTTTGTGCAGTTTCATAAAGAGGTTCATCAAATGCTACATTTAAATGAATAGGCCCCTTCTGTTTACCATTTAACCCTTCTTCTATTTCATTGAAAACACTTTCAATTTGAGACAAACTTGCTTCAACTTCAATACTATAACTTGCTTTACAATAATTTGCAAATACATTCACTTGATTAATACTTTGACCTTCGCCATTTCCAATCCACTTAGCAGGTCTATCGGCAGTGATAACTAGTAGAGGTACGTTTTGATAATAGGCTTCAGAAATAGCTGGCGCATAATTTAACGCAGCACTGCCGGAGGTACAGCATATAACTGTTGCTTTTCTTGACACCAGAGACTTCCCTAAGGCAATAAACGCTGCAGATCTTTCATCAACGACTGAGTCGCAATTAAAATACGAATCATTACTTATGGTTAGCGTAATAGGAGCATTTCGAGAACCAGGAGACAGCACCCAATCTTTCAATTGCATTTTCTTGCAAAACTGATGTAAATACTGAACGACTAATTTATTTGAAATCACAGTGCTAATTTCTGCAATTTTTCAACGACTGACAACAAAGTCTGCGATTTAAATTCTGTTTCATCCCATTCTTTCTGAGGGTTTGAATCGACAGTTATTCCTCCTCCAACATACAAATCAATACAATCTTGATAAATTCTAGCACTTCTTAAATTAACGTAAAGGTCATATTTAGCTTCATCGAAAAATCCTACAATACCTGCATACAGGTCTCTTTTATTAAATTCATTGTCATCAATAAAAGTCAACGCGCTCATTACAGGTAATCCAGATATGGCTGGCGTAGGATGAAGGCTATTTGCTAATGCAAGTGGCTCAAAACAATCTAGCGTGTTT
>CAJYBK010000145.1 GCA_913064955.1 uncultured Flavobacteriales bacterium | reverse complement strand
TTGCAAGGGACTATAATAACTATTCCTTTTGGATTGCCTGTGAACATGTAGGTAGTAATGTCAGCTACGATTGGAAATTCTACTTCGGAGTTCGGACCAATGTTTACTGTTGCTGCATCACCAGTAGCGCTTTCTCCAACTATTTCAACTAACTCCGTTTGTACTGAGCAAGTTGGAAGACCAACATTAAGCGTAAGCGGAGAGACAGGTACAGCAGTTTGGTTCTCAGATGCTGGTTTGACCAATAGAATTGGAGAAGGGGGAGCAATTTTCCCTCCCAATGCTGATTTAGCAGCTCCAGGAGTATATAATTACTATGCTGTGGATTCTGTTGCGGGATGTTACGGTGCAGTTGGTACTCCTGTAACATTGACTGTAGTTCCATCACCTGTAAGAACAATTTCTGGACCAACGGCAGTTTGTGAAGGAGTAGTCTCTGAGTTATATTCAGTTACTGCGGTATCGGGCGCATCTTATGCGTGGGGATTTACTACTGAATTACCAGGAGAATATTCTTTCAATAATAATATTAACTACATATATACTACAACAAATGAGTTGACTACAGATTTTTCAGCAGCTACAAGTAGTGGATTAAATGATTCCTTATTTATTACAGTTGATTCTGCCGGTTGTTTATCTAGAGACACAGTTTTTATAAGTGTTTTAGGCTTACCTATGCCAGAACCGCCTTCTGGAATAAACCCAACAACTTGTGGAGGTGCCGATGGTCAAATAACCATGCCAACTGGTCTGGGTACTTTTGATATCTATTATAATTTAGGAACATTGAGTACAGTTACCGCTAATGGTTCTGGAGATTCTTTTATAACTGGACTTCCGCAAGGTGTTTATGCTTTTGATTCAATTTCAAATGCATCAGGTTGTTTCACTTATTTAAGCGATACAGTTGAATTACTGGACCCTTTACCTCCAACGATAACTGGAGTAAATCAGTATGATCCAACTACATGTGGCGGTAATGGCGTATTAGTAATTTATTTGACACCAGGTTCTGCACCTGGACCTTATACAGTAGATTTAGATGGAGGAACTACAATAATCGGTAGTGTTATGAACTCTGGTGATTCACTTACTGTAGCACCACTATTGGATGGTCAAACAATTTTAAACCCTCAAGTTACCGATGATGCTACGGCATGCTCAGATTCGTTTACATATTCAGGGACAATAACAGATCCTTTACCTCCTTTGGCGGATGCGGGATCAGATGTTACTATATGCGAGGGCAGTTCTGCCTTTTTAATGGGAGGACCTTCTGGAGGATATACCTATTCATGGGATAATGGAGGAGGAACTACTATGAATACGACTGTGACTCCTCTGTCTACAACAACTTATACATTAACTGTAACGGAAACAGCTACTGGGTGTACCGATATAGATCAAGCCGATGTCTTTGTCAATCCTTTACCAATTATTTCTGGAGAAGCAGACATTTGTTTAGGTTCAACACATAATATATTCCCAAATACAGGAGGAACATGGCTTTCTAGTGATGGTTCCGTTGCTTCAATAGACAATACTGGACTAATTACTTCAATAGCTTCAGGTAACGTCACTTTTTCTTTTACTGATGTGAATGGGTGTATAAATACATCAAGTTCTATTACTGTTAACGAATTGCCTAATGAAGGAAATCCGTTTGTAACGGATGTAACATGTTTTGGTGGATTTGATGGAGACATAATGATAGCGCCAATGGGAAGTTATATACATAGTTGGGTAGGGCCAAATTCATTTACGTCAACTACCCAGGATATCTCAGGTTTGGAAGCTGGGAATTATACGAATACAATGACTGATATAGCAACAGGTTGTGTCGGGACTTATGCTACCACGGTTAATCAACCAGCATCTTTACCTACTTTCTTTGGTTCATCTGTAGATCCTATTTGTAGTGGTTCTGGTGATGGTATGATAACATTGACTTCTGGTAGTGGAGTTGCTCCATTCCAATATAGTATTGACGGTGGAATAACTTATGTAGCAAGCGGAACCTTTACAGGATTATTTGATGGTTCTTATACTTGTAATGTGCAAGACGCAAATGGTTGTGTAAGTGCAGATTCAACCATTGTGGTTACAGACCCTACTGCTGTCATTTTTTCAACCAACCTCTCTGAAGACACATGTTCAAGAGGAGTAGGGCAAATAGACATCTTTGCATCAGGTGGTGATGGTGGGCCTTACACATACAGTTTTGATAATGGGTTCTCGTTTGGAGCATCTTCAAGCGCTGCTGGGTTGTCAGCAAATAGTTATGACTTGATTGTCATGGATGGAAATGGTTGTCAATCTAGTGTTAATAATGTTTCCATAAATAATTTAAACGGTGTTCAAGCCTTTGTATTTGATTTCTCACCTTCTGTTTCTTGTTTTGGATCAACTGATGGTTTCGTAGATATATCTATCGGATCAAATCCATTTGGGGGAGAGTTTTTCTCTTGGACAGAATCGGCTTCATCATTCACTGCTACAACAGAAGATATTTCTGCAGTAGCGGCTGGAGATTACCAAGTGGTAGTAACAGACGCTGGAGGATGTACAGACACAGTTCAAGTATTAATTTCAGAGCCAATTGCTCTTACTGCTTCCTATGGTTCAACTCATGAATCATGCGCTGGCATAAGTGATGGAAGTTTGTTTGTTCAAAATATATCAGGAGGAACAGGTCCTTATACTACGGAATGGCAAACAAATCCTGGAGGAATATCAGTTGGAGTTGCTGATTCGTTAACTAATGTTTCTGTTGACGATTATATTGGAATTACTACAGATGCTAATGGATGTTCAGTCAATGGTTTAGTTGATGTTCAAATTGGAGAGTCATTTGTTTCTTCAATTGGAATTACTTCAGTTCTTGATTCCTGTATCAATAGTAACGCATACGATTTTGGTGATGCGAGTGGTGTTCCAGCAAGTGGGGCATCTAATTTTAATTGGACTTTTGCGGCAGGTACACCAAGCATTTCAAGTATTCAAAATCCATCAAGTATTAGTTTCAATTCTATTGGCAGTCATTTAGTCACTTATAGTGTGACATCTAATAACGGTTGTCTATTTGTTGATTCTTTAACGGTTAATATATATGATACGGCCTCTGTTATACTTACGCCATTAGACATTTCTTGTTTTGGATTAACGGATGGAATTGTTTATGCACAAGGTACCGGAGGTACCGCACCTTATCAATATTCATACAATGGAGGTGCTTTAACTACTGTTGATAGTATTGCAGGGCTTGGCGTACAAACTGTAAATGTATCTATAGTGGATGCCAATGGATGTCAAACATCGGTTTATAGTGTCGGAATAGCAGAACCAAATCAAATTATGTTTACCGCAAATGTTTCAGACGCAACTTGTGGTCAGTCTAATGGACAGGTTGATTTTCAAGGGATCTCAGGAGGAAACGCTCCCTACAATTATTCAATTGATGGTACTAGTTATGTGAGTAGCAATCCTATCACATCGATAGCACCAGGTACGTATACTTTTTATATAATGGATGCTAATGGTTGTGTCGAAGCTCAAAATAGTAATACAATTGGAAGTGTTGGTAATCCAGTTCCAACACCAAGTATTGATCAGTTAGGACCAATTACACTGTGTGAACAGGCCAACGGAGTTTATTTAGACCTTACTGCAACATCTAATGATGTTTCAACCGGAACATTTAGTTGGTTTGTTGGTTCTCCAACCTCTGGTGCAGGTAATGGAGCATCCTTCAATATAAATAGCACCAATGTTGGAAGTCAAATGATTTACCTTTCTGAATCAAATGGAACATGTACTTCAGCATTAGACTCTGTGTATATTGATTTTACGGCCAATGATTTGACAATTGGAGCAGGTGGTCAGTTTTGTCTAGGTGAAACAGTTTATTTAGATGCGACTGGGGCTGGCACTATTACTTGGGTGAACTCAAATGGAGAAATTGCAGATACATTGTCTGGTTCAACTTCAGCAAATCCTGTGAGCGATAATACAGTTTATTATGCGGAAATGGACTTTAATGGTTGTGTTTTCTCAGATTCAATAACTTTCACTATTAACCCAAACTGTTTAAATGAAGATATTACGGTGAACGCGTTCTCTCCAGATGGTGATGGTGTGAATGATACTTATTTGTTTGATATTCCAATGTTATTGCAAAATGACAATGAAGTGAAAATATTTAATAGATGGGGAGACGAAATCCGCACATTTGTAAATTATAACAATGATGATGTTTCATGGGATGGAACAGGTGCAGGAGGTAATATGGTTACAAATGGAACCTATTTTTATGTGATAGAGATTCCATCATTGGGATTAAAAGAATCTGGTTGGATTCAAGTAGTAAGATAGATAAGTAGATTTAAAAAGAATTATATAGATATAATGAAAAGAATAATTTTAATATTACTAGGAGTAGTGGCGTTAATGTCAGAAGGTAAAGCTCAACAAGACGCTTTATATAGCCAGTACATGTTCAATCCTTTTGCTATAAATCCGGCTTATGCTGGAAGTCGTAGTAGCATGAGTGGAATTTTGTTAGCTCGTAAGCAATGGGCAGGAATTGACGGAGCACCAACAACAGGCAGTTTTGCGTTGCATAGTCCATTTAAAGGAAAGAATTTTGCACTAGGGTTTAATGCTGTTATGGATAAAATAGGACCAGCCTCAAACTCAGGAGCATTGGTTACTTATGCTTATCATTTAAAAATGGGACCAGGTAAATTATCTCTAGGATTGAGAGGTGGAATTTATTCTACTAGGTTGGATAACTCCTTGCTGGTCTTTAGTGATGGTAGTGACTCAAAAAATACGGGAGAGGTTTACCAAAAGACTGTTCCAACATTTGATTTTGGAGGATATTATTACACCAATAAATTTTATGTTGGAGTTAGTGCCAATCATTTATTAGCAAGTGGAACTTATAATATTGACAGCACAACTTCTGTTTTAAATGGAGGTAACGGTGGAGGATCACAGTTGTTTAATACATACGATAGACACTTATCACTGGCAACTGGACTAGCAATTGTTGTTAATCCTGATGTAGTATTAAAGCCATCTTTATTGGTGAAATATGTTCATGGTGCGCCAATCAATGTAGACATTAACTTCAGTGTACTTTTAAATAAAGTATTCTGGTTAGGTGCTTCGGTTAGAAGTAGTAAAGCAATTGTAGGAATATTAGAATACAATATCACTGATTTCGTGAGAGTAGGTTACAGTTATGATTTCTCATTTGGAGCAATAAGATCATACACCACAGGTTCACATGAGTTGTTCCTTGGATTTGATGTAAGCGTGGCGAAAAAGAAAAATGCATACACCACAAGGTTTTTATAGATTAAGGAAAGAGGTTTAAATATTATTATTTAGGATAGGGATGAAATTGAAATTAATAACAGGGTTTATATTGAGCGCAGTGTTTGGATTTGGCATGAGTCAAAACCCACCAGTAAAAAACGTTTCAAATAAAACAATAGAATACGAAATATTTAAAGTGTACGGATTAAATTCGGAATATGCTGAATTCAGTCCTGTGATGTATAAAAGTGATTTTATATTCGCAAGTGATAGACAATATGATTTTAATATTATCGGAGAGGATAACTGGTCGCACACAAAACATGTAAATATTTTTAAAGCAGAAATAAAGAATAATACTTCAGATTCTGTTGTGTTTGCTAAGGTTAGATTGTTTGATAATGTGTTTATTGACGAAGATCATTCAGGGCCGATTTGTTTTTCTAAAGATGGAAAAACAGCTATCTACACGAAAATAAGCTATAGAAAGCAAAAGTTATTCAAAGGAAATGCACCTCGCCCTCAATTGTATCAAACAGAGATGAAAGATGGAAAATGGGGTCCTTCAGAAAAATTAAACTTTGTCAAAGTGACCAATACGTATGGGCATCCTTCACTTTCTGCGGATGGAAAGAAATTGTATTTTGTAAGTGATGAGTTCGGAGGTAAAGGTGGTAAAGATCTTTTTGTGTCTGAAATGACTTCAACAGGCTGGGGAACTCCTAAATCTATCAATGCGTTAAATACGCAAGGTGATGAATTGTTTCCAACTATAGTAGGTGATGAGTTGTATTTCTCCACCAACGGTAGAGGAGGAGAAGGGGGACTTGACTTATTTGTGTCGCACTTTGAAGATGGTAAATGGTCAGATCCAGAGAATTTAGGAAACACTATTAATTCATCTTTTGATGAGTTTGGAATGGTTTTCAACGTTAATAAAATGAGTGGATACTTTTCTTCAAACCGTGATAGTGGTGATGGAGAAGATGATATTTATTATTTTAATAAAATCGAAAAGGTTACTGTTGAGGATAACTCAATTTCAGGTCAATTTACTTACAGATATTTGAATGATGAAAACCCAGAAGGATTGGAAGTAATGCTTTTGGCTGAAGATGGTAATTTGGTAGCCACAACAAAAACCAATGCAGACGGGTCTTTTAATTTTCTCAACTTGAAATCGGACCAAAGATATACGATCAAGATGGGGGAGAATGGCGAAGATGTGGAACTAACTTTGTTTGGAAGTGGTGATGATGCATTTTTACTCGCTAATGATGAAGGAAAATTTGTCTATAGAAAACTATCTTCTGATAAAGTAGGTACACTTGCATTAATGGATGAAGAGGACATTGATCCTGTTACTAGAGAAGGGTCAGTAAGTGGTCAATTTGTTTACACTAAATTAAAGGGAGAATATCCAGGAGGTATTGAAGTCTTCTTAATGGATGAGGACGGAAACATCGTTAAGAGAACCACTACTGATGCTAACGGTAATTTTGTATTCAAGAAGTTATCAGCTGATCAGAATTATAGAATTAAATCTGGTGATTTGAAGGATGATGTAGAATTATACATTTATAATAAGAAGGACATGGTAAGCGCTACCTTAGCGGCCAATGCTGATGGGTATTTTGTCTATAGAAAACTAGATGCAGACGGGTCTGGTAATTTGGAAACTTTGATGTTGGATGAGGAAGAGTTAACTTTTCCAAAAGATGTAATGATGCTTTCGGGTGAGTTTAAGTATAGAAAACTGGATGAAGTACTGAGTAACATTGAGTATGAAATATACGATGAAGATTATAATTTATTAGTGAAATCTCAGGCAAATGAAAATGCATTTTTTAGACATTTTTCACTGCCAAGCAAGGAAACTTTAATATTTAAAGTTGATGGAGAACAGTACAAAGACGACATGGATTTAATTGTTCTTGACAGAAACAGAGAAATTGTAATTCGTTTGGATAAAAACAGTGAAGGATATTTCATCTATAAAAAGTTAAAAGAGGAAGGTTCTGGATTAACAGCAGAGGAAGAGTTGGTTGAATTATTGAAAAGAGATGGTGTTTCCGGACAGTTCTTGTATCAAAAACTAAATGCAGAAGCATCCGGTTTGGATTACGAAATTTATGATGAAGCTGGAATCTTGTTGAGAAAAGGAAAAACTGATAAAAATGGTATTTTCAATGAACCTGAACTAGATAAGAATGGTAAATTTCAATTCAAGTTGTTGAATTCAGATGAGAATGTGATGTTGCGTTATTGGGACGAGGAAGAAGGTAAATTGGTGATGCTTAATAAGCGAACAGATGGGTTCTTCGCATATGACTATCTAAAAGAAGGAGGAACAGCGCTTAATGTAGGAAGTGAAGTTGACAATGAAATGCTTATTCGATATCAACAAGGAGAGTTATTTGGTACGCTGTTATATGCTAAGAATATATATAAATTAAGTGCCAACAACAAAGCAAAGATTAAAGAATTAGCTGACTTTATGATTCAGAATCCGTCTGCAATGGTCAACGTAAGTTCTTTTGCTTCTACTGTTGGTTCGGATGAATATAATAAGAAATTATCTGAAAGAAGAATGCTTGAAGTTGTGGAACAATTGGGTGAATATGGTATTCCTGCAGATAGATTTGAAGGTCAGTCATTCGGGGAGGACAATCCGTTCATTGATTGTAAAACAAGAAAGTGTTCAGAAGAGGACATGAGGTTGAATAGAAGAACAGAAATTAAAATTGTGAAATAAGGAAGTCATCTTCTTTGCAAAGGTTTGGTGTATCTATTACCTTTGTATTATTATTAAATTTTAAAATAAAAACAAAAAATAATGGCAGTTTTAGTAGGAAAAAAAGCACCAGGTTTCTCAGCAAGTGCTGTGATTAACGGAGGTGAAATTGTTGAAAATTTCACATTAGAGCAATTCAAAGGTAAATATGTAATTCTTTTCTTTTATCCAAAGGATTTCACTTTTGTATGCCCAACTGAGTTATTTGCTTTCCAAGAGAGATTGAAAGATTTCCAAGATAGAAATGTTGAGTTGATCGCTTGTTCAACTGATACAGAGCAATCTCACTGGGGATGGTTAAATATGGATAAAAACAATGGAGGAATTAAAGGAGTGACTTATCCTATCGTTGCAGATACAAACAAAACAATCTCTATGAACTATGACGTTCTTGCAGGTGAATTTGGATGGGATGATAATGGAGAGATGATTGCAGAAGGAGAATTGATAGCATACAGAGGACTTTTCTTAATTGATAAAGAAGGATTGGTAAGACATCAATTGGTAAACGACCTTCCATTAGGAAGAAACGTAGAAGAAGCAATTAGAATGGTTGATTCATTACAATTCTTAGAAGAAAATGGTGAAGTTTGCCCAGCAAATTGGACTAAAGGAAAAGAAGGATTAAAAGCAACTCATGAAGGAATTGCAGACTTCTTATCAAAATAAGAATTACTTAATTTTAAAAGCCTCGTTTTGAATTTCAAAACGAGGCTTTTTTGTTTTAAAGCAATTTTTTTAAATTCGACAGAGAATCAAATAATTGAGAATA
>CAJYBK010000144.1 GCA_913064955.1 uncultured Flavobacteriales bacterium | reverse complement strand
CCCTGGAAAGGATAACATGTCTGATCAAAAAATATTGGAAGAGATTTAATAAGATGGTGGTAAAATAAATTTTTTTGAAGCATTTACAGGATGGTTACTTTCACCAGAGAGCGACAATAACCCTTGGAACCATAAATTCACTTGGAACCCAAGAAATGTCGTTTTAGCAGGTCAAGGTGGCGCTGCTCAGTTCATCCAAGAAGGACAGTATAAATATATCCCGTACAATAAACTCTTCAGAAGAACTGAAATCATTGAAATAGATGGTCATGGAAAATTTGAAGGATATGCAAATCGAGATTCTTTAAAGTATAGAGAGGTTTACGGATTAGAAAACATTCCGACTATTTACAGGGGAACTTTGAGAAAAGTTGGATTCTGCAGAGCTTGGAACATGCTTGTCCAACTAGGTATGACGGATGATTCATACAAATTGGAAGGTAGTGAAAATATGACCTACCGAGATTTCACTAATTCATTCTTGGCGTATGATCCTCATAATAGTGTGGAGATGAAAATGCGTTACTACCTCAACATTGAGCAAGATGATTACGTTTGGGATAAACTAGAATGGTTAGGCATCTTTAGCGACACTAAGGTTGGTTTAAAAGATGCAACTCCAGCTCAAATACTACAAAAGATTTTAGAAGAAAAATGGACCTTAGAAGAGGATGACAAAGACATGATTGTTATGTGGCATAAGTTCACTTATGAATTAAATGGTCAAGACAAAGAGATTCATTCTTCCTTAGTTTATATTGGTGAAGATCAAACCTATACAGCAATGAGTGACACAGTAGGATTACCTGTGGCTATATGTGCTAAGTTAATTTTGAATGGCACTATCAAAACGAGTGGTGTCCAAATTCCTATTGTAAAAGAAATCTACCAACCTGTAATGGCAGAACTGGAAGGAATGGGCATGAAATATGTGGAAAAGCAAGTTAGTTAAGTTTAAATTAAAGCAATAAAAAAAGGTCTCATTTGAAATTCAAATGAGACCTTTTTATGTTTAAACAATATTCTATTATAATTTATAAACCAAATGCCCACTAAATGAACTGTAGTATGGATCTACAACTACATAAGAACCAAATGAAGCTAACTCAACCCATGAGATTCCTCCTCCTCCTTTGTCTGATCTTACGGTGGCAGACATTGAAACCGACCCTTTTCCATTAGCATCCAATGTAACCATTTGCTGCCCCATAAAAGTAGTTGCACTTCTTAAATTAACAATTACTTGAGTTCCCGGAGCCCCTCTTAAGTCCAAATTGGTGTTTAATTGATATACGCCTGGCACAGGAGCATTAAATTGCCCTGTTGCTAAACTATAAGCCCCTCCTTCATTAAAATAAAGGTATGAAGGTCCTCCTCCATCACCAAATATCATTGTTGTCCATGCACCACCTGCAGGAATTGTATCTCCGGCAGGAGAATTTGTAAAATCATTACCTGCATAAAAAGCTATTTTAGCGTTGGCATCCTGCCATGTTGCATTTCCTGCAGCATCCGAAGTTAAAACTTTACCCGCTCCTTGGGTACCATCAGTAATTTTGACACTTCCAACAACATCAAGTTTAGCAGCAGGAGTAATAGTTCCAATACCTAAATTACCTGCTTGATCAAATAACATTCCTGCAGCGTTACCACCTGTTGCAAATTGAATTACACCTGAAGGGTCATCAACCATGATTGTAAAAGCACTTGCACCCGTATAAAAATAACTAGTATTAGGCAAAAGCGCACCATAAGGAGTTGTAGATGAAGACCTTATTCCCAATTTACTATATTCACTAGCATCATTTTTAATTTGAAATTCAGCACTTGCTCCTGTTCCTGCAGTATTATTTTCCAATAAAATTGCCGTTTGTGCATTGACATCATCTACAATGTTTAATATACTAGCAGGAGCAGTTGTTCCTATACCAACATTAGCGTTATTACCTAAAACCAAACTATTACTTTGGTTAACAATAGCATTTGCTCCTATCGCAGTTGCATTGTTTAATGCTGATGCACCTACATCTGACCCATTACCTACTGTAGTTATATTTGAACCTGTGATATTAGAACTTGCACTTCCATACCCCAACGAGGTATTGCTTGTCCCGGTTGTATTAGCAGCTAGTGCAAAAAGCCCCATAGCTACATTGCCAGATCCTGTTTCGTTAACATAAAGTGCTCCATTACCAACAGCTGTGTTTTGACCTCCTGACAAACCAGCAATACTTGCTCCTCCTAAAGCATTTCCTCCAACAGACACGTTTTCGCTTGCACTTATATTAGTTCCTTGCGAACCATAACCAATTGACACATTATCATTGGCAGTAACAGATTGGCCTAAAGAAAAAGACCCCATTGCCACATTGTTGTTTCCTGACAGGTTATTCTCTCCAGCCGTGTGACCAACAAAAACATTATGATAACCTGCATTATTAGATCTTCCTGCAGAAGTACCTACAAAAACATTGCTAGAAGTGACACCAGCAACATGTGCATCTCCTGCTAACTCCCCTAAGTAAATTGATCCATCAGCTCCTAAAAACTCAATTCTATTATGCTTCATTTTGAAATTATTTGTGCCAGCAATGTTAAAATCAATTTCGTCTATTGTTCCTAAACCATTAATATCAGTTTCGACATATGTGTCTCCAGTCAAATCTTGAATTCCGCTTGCCGTTGCCATAGCCTGCCACGAAGCATTACCATTCGCATCAGAAGTTAAAACATAACCAGCGCCTTGCGTTCCATCATCCAACTGGAAATTACCAACTACATCTAGCGTAGCATCAGGAGCATTGGTTCCTATCCCAAAACCACCAGCACCCAGTCTCATTCGTTCTCCATTATTTTTAGCAAAAACAAAATCTTGAACCGTATTTAAATAACCATGACCATTCCAAAGCGAACTGTAGCCGGTGTTTGCGAATCCAAAATACAATTGCTCTGCTCCTGCATCATCTGCAAATATCATTGATGAGGAACCTGCATTATTTGAATTTTCAAATCTAGCAACGTGCGCTGGATCAGCACCTACAACATTAAAATTTGCTAGTGGATTAATTGTTCCAACCCCAACGTATGCATTCCCAGAGTTTATTGTAACAGCATCAATTGAATTGGTGCCAAAATTTGTTGTTGGCGCTCCACCTGAAAATACTGCTAATTTCAAATCTCCTCCATCTTCATAAACACCGGTATAACCACTATTAACTCCCCCTACTGGTCCCAACATTAACTTTCCATCGTTTAATCGAGCATTACCCATAACATCCAATTCCGAAACTGGAGTGGTAGTTCCTATACCTACATTATCTGTTAAGGTAGTTGGATAAACATTTCCTAAACTTCCTGACCAAAGTTCACCATTTGGGGAAAGTGGGACTACATGCACTCCACCAGCATCTTGTAAAATTATTGAATCACTAGTCCCGTTTAATGCAAATGATGTAACAACCTCATTTGAAGGATCATTATCCAAATCATCCACTTGATCCACTCCTGCAACCCATGAACTTCCATTCCAAGTTAAAACATCACCTGTAGCTGCTACTCCAGGCAAATCTTTATAAATCGACAAATCTATTGTTGTGGCACTAACATTATTTGTAATGTACAAGGAGTCCCCGATTATTTGTAAATCTTGGATTTCATTAATAGGATCTGCATCTGCATCGTTTATATTGGCATCAAATGTTATTGGTGTACCAACCTCATTAGTATAGGTAAACGTTCCATTACCATTATCAACAATTGTTGTGGTTGTTTCACCTGTTGCACTTGGTTGTGACTCCCATTGTCCAGAAGTTCCATTAAAAACTAAGACATCTCCGTCATTCACAGCAGTATTAGAAATTCCATTTCCATTAATTCCATTTGTATTTTTTGACACCAATGCATAAGGAACTGAAACTAATTGCGTGGTACCTAAATCATCACCATTGACATTCACACTCAAGAAATGATCTGCACCACCCCATGAAATAGCATTCATAGCGCCAACATTCACACTTCCCTCTCCTATCTTAAGATAGAATAGTCCGTGTTCATTTGTTGATACGTTATGAGTTTCTTCATAAACCAATGTACCTGTTGCACTTCCTGAAAGTACTCCGATTGTAACATTTAATGGTTGATTCGCCAAGATTCCTCCACTAGCATCATGTGCTACCGCTTGGTAGTTTATTTTTTGAGGAACATTTTGTCCAAAAGCAAAAACACTTGCGATTAGTAAAAATGACAAAAATGATAATTTTTTCATGTTTCTTTAATTCTAAAACTTAACAGTAACTTAATGCTTTTTATCTTACAACTTGCACCCATCCCGAAAACTTCCTGTTAATTTCAGTAGTTTCTGCAATGTAAAAATAGGTGCCATTGGTTACAGGTTCACCACTAATTTTGTAGGTCCCGTCCCAAATATTGTCCATATTGTTGTAGTTCTCGATTCTTGCTATCTCATCTCCCCAACGATTAAAAATGACCAAATCAATGGTGTTAATTAATGCTGGCGGTAAAGGTAGCACCCAAGTATCATTTACTCCGTCTCCATCTGGAGAAAAAGCATTTGGTGGATTGAATATAAAAATATCACTTAATTCATAATTTGATTGCTCAAAACCTTGTGTTAAATTAATATTTCCAACAGTAGTAGTTGTATTAACAACCACACCTCCAATATCATACATGTAAGAATTTCCACTACCGTCAAAAGTTTCCCCACCACCGGAACTGACTGTAAACCTCTCAGCTGAAGTTTGGCTGAAATATGAACTTCCAGTCAACAGAATAATAATTATTAATTTTATTTTCATATTATTTTACTCTTAAAGTGAATGAAATACTAGTATCTACAGGAGAACCGCCTTGATCAAACAACCGCACGGTGATTTCTTTAGATCCTGTTATTTGATACGATGCAAACACTGGATTTATTCCATATGGGGTAATGGTTACATGGGCTTCTCCTAATCCAGAAAAATTCCGAGGACCAACATAAACAATTTTATATTCACCAGCCCCCAAATACTCTGTTGTATAATTAGACGTACTTGTAGCAGCAGTTGTTGGAGCAATAGTTCCTGGTGAAGACTCTGTATCTAATACACCATATGCAACCGGAACTAAATCCGCGCCTTCATCCACTCTAACGAACCTATCAACATCACTAGAAATAGCAATATCTCCATTAACATCAAGTTTGTAGACTGGACCAGTTGTACCTATACCTACGTTTCCATCATTGGCAATTCTCATTCTAGTAATTGGGGTTGGTCCTCCAATGGTAGTAACAAAACTAATTCCCGCACCAGGATCAATGGAATTATTCTTCATTTCCATCTCCCAGTTATTTCCAGAACCTTGTTGTCCAATATAACCATCCACGCTATTGTTTTCTGAGAATAACACAGCTGAGAAATTTGCTGCAGCGGTGTGATCCAATAACATAGTGGCAGTTGTCCCTTCTATTTCTAACTTATCTGCAGGAGATGAAGTTCCGATACCAACATTTGCATTGTTGCCTAATATTAAAGAGTTACTAGTAGCTACTGATGCATTGGCTCCAATGGCAGATGCGTTTGTCAAACCATCTACAGAAGTCTCAGCATTGTAACCTATTAATACATTATTCGAACCCGTAGCATTAATATTACCCGCAGCAGAACCGACTACAGTGTTAAAACCTCCAGTTGTATTCCCATTTCCACTATTATAACCATAAAATGTATTGCTAATACCAGTAGTAGTTGCCGTACCGGAAAGATGTCCTATTGCTGTATTATTTCCTCCTCCTGTTGCAAGAGTCAAAGTTGAAGCACCAATTGCAATGTTATTACTTCCTGTGATATTAGCATTTAAAGCCATAGTTCCAATTGCTACGTTACTTTTAACCGATATATCGTCATTTGCACCTGCGTTTTCACCTATAAAAACAGAATTACCTGAATTTATAACTTCCAATCTAGGTCCAATCATAGTGAAATATTCATTAGTAGGATACCCAGAATTTCCTCCTAAGTTAAAATGAATTACATCCTGATCCGGTGAAGCTTCCACATTAATGGATGTATTTGCATTTGCATCTTCAATTTTGGAAGATGCTCCTCCCCCTGCTGCTTGCCATGATGCATTACCAGTAGCATCAGAAGTTAAAACGTAACCAGCAGCCTGTGTTCCATCATCCAATCTAAATGTCCCTACAACATCCAATTTAGCGCTTGGAGAACTAGTTCCTATTCCAACATCTGCTGCATTTCCCAGAATCAAAGCGTTACTTTGAGCCACAGAAGAATTGGCACCGATTGCTGTTGCATTGGTTAAGTTATTGGCTGCAACATCAGCTTGATAACCAATTAGTGTATTTGAACTACCCGTGGTATTTAAGTCACCCGCATAAGCTCCTAAGGCGGTATTATAATTTCCAATGGTGTTTCCTCTTAATGAATAATATCCACTTGCAGTATTCCTTTGCCCAGAAGTGGTAGAACGTAAAGCTTGGCTTCCAAATGCTGAGTTATTACTTGATGTATTATCAATTAAAGCATCTGTTCCAAAAGCGGCATTTTCTGTTCCTGTTACATTACTATTTAGAGCATTATTTCCAACCGCAGTATTCCAACTTGCCGTGTTATTACGGAGAGTTCCATACCCAACAGCCACATTATAGCCGCTTGTTACATTCGCATTCAAGGAATAAGCGCCAATAGCTACGTTATTCTGCCCAGAAGTATTGTTATACCCAGCAAACCTCCCAATGTAAACTGGATCAAAAAAGGTATTATTAGACCCTGCTCCATAACCAACAGCAACAGTGTAATCCCCAGTATTATTCAAACCTGCTTGATAACCAATTAATGTCGAACGTTCTGAAGAACTATTCATTCCTGCTTGAAAACCTATCATAGTTGTGTAGTTCCCAGATGTTCCATTTCTACCAGCTTGATATCCAACGGAAGTATTTCCATTAGTCGTAATTCTTGTCAAATCTGTTTCATAACCAACATTTACATTTCCAAAACCAGTTGTGTTTGCTGTTCCACTACTTGTACCAAGAGATACATTATTGGTACCGGTACTTGTAGCAACTCCAGCACCTTCTCCAATTAACACATTTCCACCTGAATTTAACACTTCTATTCTCGACCCATCCATTTGAAAATGCTGTGTTCCGCCTAAATTAAAATCAATCACGTCACCTGTACCATCACCAATAGCATCAGTTTCGATGAAAGTGTTACCTCCTAAATCTTGAATATGTGAATCCGCTCCACCACCTCCAGAAGTTCCTGCTTTCGAAGTCATTTGAAAGTTTGTACCATCATAAACAACGGTAACAATTTGATTATTCAAAATATCATTAGCAATTAAGTTTTGAGACACTTCCTTTTTGATCGAGACAGCACCCAAACCATTTACCGCCAAGGTCGCAGGACCAGTTATAGAGTGATTGGATTTAAAGGTGAAACTCAAACCAGATGTTAATACCGTAACATTGGCAGGGTAATTTAAACTAAAAGCATTACCTGAACCTGTCACTACATACTCTACTTGGCCATAACACTGACTGATTAAAATAAATGTACTGAAAATTGTAATTATTATATTTTTCATCATAACTTAATATTTCGATTATTATCTTAATAAAACTTTTGCAGAACCACCTCCTGCAGACTCTAGAAATACTCCTATTGAAGTTCCTGCACTTGGTGTAGCAACGCTTCCTGCACCTCCAACACCTATACCTGTAATACAATGTTGACCTCTTACAGAAGGTCCCGATAAATTAACATTAACTATACCTGAAACAGCAACCATACAAGGTAAACCATTAGCTACTCCTGATTCATAAACTACTCCTAAAACAGATGCATCACCTGGATTAGATGTTGTGATAAAGGCCCCGTCTGTTAGCGGATCAGCAATAACAACGTCACCTTTAACTGATGCTACACCAGTGGCATTAGTTAAAAATACTGTTATTGCATTTTCTGTTATCGGTGTTCTATCCCCAATAGTAATATCTCCATTAACGGTCAATAAACTTTCGCCAACATTTGTTCCAATAGCAACGTTCCCTGCATTATCAATTTGCATTCTGTTTTGACTAGTCGTTGAACCTAGAGGTGTCGTTTGGAACAATAATTTAGCTCCTTTTGCACCAGCTGTGAATGACTCTTCCGCCTCAGCAACGACCAAAGCACTTGGACTTCCAATAGAAGTTCCATCGTGACCTATAAAACCAATATGCCCCAATTCATCTCCTGCAACTACAGCTGTTTGTGAAGCAATAGTTCCTCTCGTCCTTCCAATATATAAACCACCGGCATTGGTGTTATTAGAAGTTTGGCTGAGTATTCCATTATTCGGAGCTTCTGTAGCAACATGAAGTTTAGCAAATGGCACTAGCTCTCCTATACCAACATTGCCATTTTGATCAAGAACCAATCTTTCTTCTTGCGCATTTGAACCATCAGGCGTAGTGTGAAATGTAAGTTTTGTTCCCTGACTACCAACGGCCCATGCCTGAGTCGTAGTTGCTTTAATTGTTGCTCCTTCCTGATAATTAGACCCATCATGACCATTAAAACTAAGAGATCCTAAATCATCAGTAGCTGCATTTGCAGAAGGAGCTGCTAAAGTCCCTCCAAATGAAAGCAGTGATAAAGTTGAATTGTTTCCACCTGCTGTCATAATACCTACATGTGCTTGTGCAGCTCCTTCTCTAGCTATATGAAGAGAAACTAAAGGATTTGTAGTACCTATACCAACATCATCACCTATATCAGTCAAATATGATTGAGCACCTGCGTCTGTCCAAAGAGACGACCCACCTGCCGCTTGCCAGGAAGCATTTCCTGTAGCATCTGATGTCAAAACCAAACCTGCTCCTGCTCCAGTTGGC
>CAJYBK010000143.1 GCA_913064955.1 uncultured Flavobacteriales bacterium | reverse complement strand
CATATACTCCTTCGGTGTCCATGGATGATTTTCAGATGCTTGTCTACTTCCTGCTAGAGAAGCTATTTGGAAACTTGGCAACTCACCAACAAGTAGCTGCTCCGGACTTGCTCCCAACCACATCCCCTTTCCAGGTATATAACTTAAATAATTAAATGAATGGTTGTACTGCTTGCATATTTCCTGAAATAGAGTTAAAACCTCTATCTCTTTTTCAATGAAGACTCGTTTTATTCGCGAGATTACCACTTTGCCTTGATTTTCATGACAAAACTGTATTGCTTTCTTTACTAAATTTTCATATTCAATTTGAGAAGGATTCCCGAATACCGATGCTCTTTCCTTAATATATTCTATATGATCTGAAATGTTTAATGCAGAAAATTCGGTCATATTAAAAACATCCTTTTTGTCAAAAGATGTAACCAAAATACCATTTTGACAATCCGTTAGCCCTGCCACTTGATTCCAATAACCCTGAACTCCCATTATAGTATCCGAGTGTGGTAACTGATAGAAAAAAAATCCCTTCTCCAATGCGCCTACTTTTGTCTTTCTAAAATCATCATAGTCATTCTTGAATACGAGATCAATTTATCTTGATTATCACGAATTTCAATATTCCAAATATGGGTTGTCTTTCCTTGGTGCAACAACCTTGCAGTACCAATTACGTTTCCTTCCATAACAGAACCTACGTGATTTGCATTAATTTCAATACAAACTCCATAATGTGTCTTAGTTCCTAAAATCAGATAGGTGCCGACACTACCTAATGATTCAGATAAAGCAACATTTGCTCCTCCGTGCAACAATCCCATTGGCTGAAAAGTTCTTTCATCCACAGGCATTGTACCTTTGACATAATCCTTTCCTACTTCCGTAAATTCTATACCTAAACTTTCCATCAAGGTACCCTTATTAACAGCGTTTAAGGATTTTAAATTTATATCTTCCGGAATCATACTTTAATTTTTTTCTTTGGACTCAAACTTACCTGATTCCACATTAAACAGCAATAAATAATTAGGCAGACCTTCTGAAGTTTCAGACTTAGCTAGTGCATTATAACTGCACTCTATAATAATACTTTTCTTTAATTTATAGGTCTGTTGGATATCAATATACTTATCAAAAAGGGCAAACGATTTTTCCTGGATAGGATTGCTTGGGTAATCAACAACTATACTATCTCCTTCATCAATTAAACTAATAAACGTATGCTTATTAAAGACAACCACTCTTTTAGAGTTTTGAATATCAAATGAATAAATTGTCAAACTATCATTGTCTTGCATCCCAAACCTCTCCGCATAAACTGTATACTTTTGCCTATCTATTTCGTGATTAGACAATTCAGCGGAAGCAAGCATACGCATGACATTTAAATCTTCATTCTCAGGTAGCCCAGAAAGTAAGCCGCTCAATAAAAAGATAGAATCTGAAGGCAATTGGTCTTTAACATTATTTGTAACTGGACTTACAATGTCATTCGAAGGAATCAATTCTTCGCTCTTAATGTTACTTACAATTTTCTCTACCATTAATCTTAATGGTGAATCTTCTTCAAACTCTAACGGCTCAAAAGTCAACAAATCATTACTTCCTTGAGCGAAATAATTAAAGATTTTTACCAAGCCCTGAGTACCGTACAATTTAACTATTGTTGTTTGAATATTGTCAACATTGCCGTATAATGCTTCAAAGTCATATTCAAAATCACTTCCTTCTTCATCTTCGTTATCTGTGTATTTACAAAAGTTAGAATACACCAAAATTGATTGGTCAATAATTATCTGCTCAACGAATATTTTCATGTCATAATTTTATACAAAAGTAATGTTTTGAAATAAAAAAAGGGTACTTCCGATTTGGAAGTACCCTTTAAGAATTATTTATTCAATTATTATTTTGAAATTGTCATTCTCTTAGTAACTGTTCCGCTATTAGTTTTTACTCTTACGATGTAAACACCTTCAGCTTCATTAGCAAAGTTGAATGTTTCAACTTGACCTGTTACATTATCTAATTGTCTTGTTTCAATTAATTGTCCAATTGCACTGAACAAAGAAATCTCAACATCCTGCGCTTCTCCAAATTCCATTTTCAAGTTAAATAAACCTGCGTTCGGATTTGGGTAAACATTCACAGCATTGTCAAGCGTTACTTGATCAACACTTGAGACACCAACATTTATTGTTAAAGTATCCGAATCAGTACAACTTCCAATAGTACCAGTTAATATTACTGTATATGTGCCTTGTACGTTGTATGTGTGCGCCACAAAACCAGTTGTAGATGTTTGCCCATCTCCGAAGTTCCAGTTGTAAGAAGTTGCGTTAGAACCTGAGTTATTAAAATTAACAGTACCTCCTGCTTGGATATTAATCACATCAGAACCAGCAATAACTGTTGGTGAAGGATTGACTCCAACTACAACTTGAACAGGTGTTCCTGAACAAGATCCATTCTGACCAATTACTGTATAAGTAGTTTGGTTAGTTGGCGATACGTTAATTGTTGAAGTTGTAACACCAGTATTCCACACATATGTCGTAGCACCAGTCGCGGTTAAACTAACTGACTCTCCACTACAAATAGTTGGATTAGTTGGTATAACTGTAACTGTAGGAGCAGACTGCACTGTGATAGTAACTGAAGACGTAGAAGAACATCCTGATCCATCTACAGCAACAACAGAATAAGTTGTAGTTACTGTTGGTGTAACGTTATGAGAAGCACCTACACCAAGACCTTGATCCCAAGTATAACTTGCTCCAACACCAGCACCACTTGCACTTATGTTTGCAGAGTTACCTAAACAAATTGTTTGTCCACCTGCCGGATTAACGATTAGTGTAAATCCTCCGACATTTGTTACAGTAACAGTAGTAGATGCTGTACATCCATTTCCGTCAGTAACTTCCATCAAGTATGAACCTGCTGACAAGCCAGTATAAACGCCTGTTGGTTGAGCAGAACCACCGTTTAATGTATATGTATATGGTCCTGTACCGCCTGTTGCAGAAACTGAAATTTCTCCATTAGCATTCATACAAGTCTCATTAGTCACAGTTGAAGTAAGCGTTGGTGCAGTACCTCCAGCTACAGTGTGACTTGTAATAGAAGATGTACATCCACTAGCATCCGTAACTTGAATTGTATAAGTTGCAGCAGACAATCCTGTGAATGACCCTGTACTTTGACCAGTACCACCATCCAAAGAATAAGTATATGGTGATTGACCACCAGTTGCAGTAACCGTAATACTTCCATTAGTCATTCCACATGAAGCATCAACTACAGAGACTGTATGAGCGACTGCACTTGGTTCTGAAATAACAACAGAAGAAGTAGATGTACAACCTCCAGCATCTTCAACATAAACTGTATATGTTCCTGCTCCCATTCCGGTGAAAGTTGAACTCGTTACATATGTTACACCATCCGTACTATATGTATAAGGTGTTGATCCACCAGTAGCAGAAATAGTAATAGTTCCGTCATTTAATCCGTTACAAGAAACATCTGTACTAGTCGCTGAAGATGTTGGTCCTCCTGAATTAATAAGAGAAGCAGTGGTTGTTCCTTGACATCCATTAGCATCTTCCACCACCACGTTGTATGTGGCAACAGCTAAACCTGTAAAAGTAGCAGTTCCAACGAAAGTACTACCTCCATCTATACTATAAGTATAAGGAGTAGTTCCACCAGTCGCAGCAACTGTTATTTGACCGTCACTGTTTCCACAAGAAGGGTCTACATTAGTTGTAGTAACTGTAATACTTGCAGTACCTGGTGACAATGTAACAGCATCTGTTCCTTGACATCCATTAGCGTCTTGAACAACAATACTGTAAGTACCATCATTTAGGCCTGTAAACGTTGAAGTTCCAACAAAAGTACTACCTCCATCTATACTATAAGTATATGGCATAACACCTGCAGAAGCAGAAATGGTAATTGATCCATCACCACCAGCACAAGAAGGATCTACAGAAGTAGATGAAACTGTAAGTGCTCCTGAGCCCGCATTAATAGTTGCTACATCAGTAGACTCACATCCATTAGCATCTTGCACAACAATGTTGTAAGTATTAGCTGACAAACCTGTAAAAGTAGCAGTTCCAACGAAAGTACTTCCACCATCTATACTATATGTATAAGGTGTAGCTCCACCTGTTGCAGAAATAGTAATTGAACCATCATTTCCTGCACATGTAGGATCTGTTGTAGTATTGGTAACAGTTGGGCCGTCAGTTACAGTAACTGCAACACTGTCAATAACCTGACCATTACATGAACCATCTAAGACTAAGTAAGCCATATATGTACCGGCTGTAGCGTAAGTAACTGTGGTATTAGCTGTAGTAGCAGTAGCAGGAGTTCCTCCTGTTGTATACCATGTTTGACCTGTAACGTTAGTACCAGTTGAAGTAAAAGTTACTGGACTTCCCGTACAAACCGTTGAGGCAGAAACAGCTGCAGAACCTGAAACCGGAGCATCCGTTACATGAGCAGACATATACATTGACCAGTCTCCTCCCCATCCTGCTCCAGGCATATCGTACCAAGTTCCATCACTCCATTGCTCATATCCTGTATTTGCAGGAGTAGAAACAGAAGCAAATTTAGAAACAATTCCAATAGTATCGCCAGCAGCCATATCAACACCGGAAAAGTCAAGTCCTATATAGAAATCTGCACCGTTAACAGCAACAGCATTGTCAAAAGGTAAGAATACTACTCCTATACCACCAGTTAAGACAGCATCCAATTGAGCTAAAGAATAAGTTGTTTGACCTAGAACAGTACCTGGTAATCCAGCATTATCATCCCATACAGTCAAATCAACTGTCGTTCCGTTACCTCCATCGGCTAACCCATAAATAAATATATCCGACCCAGTAACATGAGTCCCTGAGTATCCGGAATACTTTTCAGCTTTTGCTAAATCACCATAGTCGTTTGTACCAGTAACATAACCAGCGTTTGAATTATAAATAGTAATACTATTAGTATCAACAATATTCATCAAAGAATCACAACCTGAGAACGCTGTTACGTTTACAGTTGCAGTTGAAGTACAAGAACCGTTTGCATTAGTTGCAGTTAATTCAACTTCATATGTACCCACATTACTGTAAGTTACTGCACCTGGATTCTGCACAGTTGAAGTTCCTGGTGCAACACCACCTTGAGCAGTGTTATCAAAATTCCAAGCCCATGAGGTAGGATTTCCAGAAGAACCATCTGTGAAGTTAACTGAACCACCAGCAGTAATATTTAATGTTGATGCATTAATATTACAAGTAGGAGGATTGGCCGCATTACAAGGCTCATAAGCCCCGTCCAAAACAGTTACCCCAGTATTTAAAGGGTCAAGCCATGGAGCAAGTTGCGCTGCTGTGGATGTACCACATTGGTCCCAGTTAGTATACATTTTTCCATATAAATCTGGAGAACCAGTTGAAGTACAAAAAGATGAACCACCAGACAACTGACCTACAATTCTACCATTTTGATCAAAAATTGGAGATCCTGAAGATCCACCTTCCGTAACACCATGACCATTTGTAGTAGCAGACCATACAACTCTCCAGTGTGCATTTGACGCTCCACTATTGTAAGTTGCGCTTGTTAAACTAGAAGTAAAGGTAGATATTTTCTTAGCAGATCCTGCTGGGTGATGAACACCAACTCCTGAAGTAGCGCCAGTATTTGTTCTATTCCATCCAGCGTAAAAAGCATTATAAGCCGTTGGAGGTGTAGAATTTAACTCTACTAAATAGAAATCCGAACCAGCTAATTGATTAGTTCCCGGAGGGTTGTTTAATGTACCATTTCCAGAAGAAGCGACAACCGTACCTCCTGTCATAGTTTGAGTTCCTTTTGAAGGATCAGTTAAATTCCCATTTCCTGGAGAACAGGTAGTTTTTTGATAATTCCAGTACCAAACCCATGAGCTAATATTTGATCCTGCATTTGGTTCACCACAGTGCCATGCAGACAATACATATGGTGTACAATCTTCTGCTGTGTTATTTATCATGGAAGCTGAACATACATATGAACTAGCTCCTTGCGTAAACACATAATGGATAGCGGCATCAATTTGATTTTGCCAAGCTGCTCCTTCAGAACAAGCAACATCAATTTGACAACTTTCTGCTTTTTCCGACATTAAAGTTGAACCTGTAGCCTCTTCAACGAAAGGATTCACAAAATCTTCTACTCCTCTGTAGTAGTAAACTACCTCTTTTAATTCAATAATTGGAGTTTGAACAACACCTGCTGGAGCATAATACTCGATAGTTATTGTTGAACCTTCAATCATTTGAGTTGCTCTAATCTGATCGTGATTGTTGTATTCTGAAGTAAAAGCTCCAATTACATGGTTTTCATATTCATTATATAAGAACACTTTACCACCTACCGGTAAAAAGAAATTATGATAATTAATAGAAATAGCTTTTGCATCATCCATATGGATTCTTAATCTCCATAAAGACCCTCCATCAGAAGTTGTTTCCCATGTCCCAGAGTTTACCGCATTGTAATTTACTGGATAATTGATACCAACTCTATATGGTTTGCTTTCCATTGCGTCAGTGACAGCGTCAACTTGACTAACAACAGATAAATCTGGTTTAGGCAAGACCTCACTTGGAAGACTTGACTTTGCTTGAACTGCGTTACTTTTACTGTAAGGAACTCCTCCTTGACTCAATTGAGCGTAAGACGAAAACCCAACAATAAGGCAAAGCGCAATTCCAAAAATTTGCTTTGTAAAATTTCTCATTGTTTATTGATATTGGTTATTTCTGTTTGGTTTCTGTTTCATTTATTGCTTCTTCCTTAGTGACAGGTTGAGCAACTTGATTGATTCTTGCCTCCTTGATTTTAACAACAGGCTTTATTTTTGACTTATCAATCTTAATTACTTGCTTAATCTCTGTTTGCTTTTTTGCTTCAACCTGCGTTCCATTTTCGGCACTCTGCGCACTAGCAGAAACACCTGAAATCAAAGCGAAAGCGGATAATATAAGTGCTTTTTTCATGATATATATATTGTTTATTGGTTTAGTGAATAGCCGACTAAGTTAATTAATTGCCAGCATATTACCAAATATTTATTCAAACTCAAATTAGCTTATTATCTTTGCTTCATGTTTCAAATTTATCAGGAATCGTTATGAATATTTTACTTGCAGAAGATGAACAATCACTTCATGAAGTCATCAAACTTAACCTCGAACTAGAAGGGTACAAAGTTTTTTCTGCATTTGATGGAAGAAAGGCTGTGGAAATTCATCAAAATTCCAAAATTGACTTAATTCTTCTTGATGTAATGATGCCTCTTTTGAACGGCTTGGATGTTTGTCAAACTATTAGGTTGGAAGATCAAAAAACGCCAATAATATTCTTATCAGCAAGAGATCAGGTAGAAGATAAGATTCAAGGCCTTGAAAATGGAGCGGATGACTATATGGGAAAACCATTCAACATGAAGGAACTACTACTAAGAATTAAGAATCATCTAAAACGATTAGAATCTGCGGAAAGTAATAGTTTATCGGAATACAAAATTGATGACTTCACTATAAACCTTAAGTCTTATGAAGTAATGAAAGGAAATGAGGTCGTTGAAAAACTCAGCGAGAAACAAGCGAGATTGTTAAAACTATTGATGGATAATGAAAACATAGTAGTTAGCCGAAAAGAAATTCTTCAAAAAGTATGGCAATATGACACGATTCAGAATACGAGAACAATTGACAACGTAATTTTATCTTTTCGAAAAATCTTCGAAACAGACAAACACTCTTATTTTCAGTCAGTTAGAGGAGTGGGATACAAGTTTTCAAAAAAAACATTACAGAATTAGGCAACCTATTGAACTTACCAAACGTCTATAATACAAGAACAATGAGAATGCTACCTCTTGTTTTTACTGGTTTTATATTTCCTTGCAAGATTAATCCCGAGTTACCCGACTTGGGATTTTTCGTTTCTAGCACAAACTACAATACTGACTTGATGTATTATGCGCATAATTTGAATTTTGTAAATCATGCACAAAATTAGCTATAAACGCTTCAAAACTTTCTTTGAGTTCTATGCTGAGACCTCGCATTCCTTCTGTGTCTTTTTTGTTTTCCTTCAAAACTTGCAATCCAGCTTTTATATCTTTCATTGATAAAATACCAGACACCACCTCTTTGCCATCTTCATTTCCTTCATAAAGATATTGATAGACTAAAAGTTGCATCGCTTGAGAGTACATTTTGTCCAACCTATTATTCAACACTAAATCACCAGAAACCTTACCTGTTTTGTAATCAATAATTCTTATTGTATTTCCCACAAGGTCAATTCTATCAATATTTCCTTTAAGCAAAACTGTGACCTCTCCACTTGCAGTTTGACAAACAACCTCTTTTTTAAATGTTTTTTCGAGTCCCAGTATTTTTATCACTCCATTTTCTTTAACAAATTGCTTTTCTGATTTAAGAAACTGCTGTATTGAATACTTCGCTGTTTCATATTGTAATAGGTTTTTACCTGACTTGAAATTTTCACTGGGAAAAACTGATTTAAACTGCACATCTAAAACATTCTCAAACGTCTTAAGCATGTCATCCAAAACTTCTATCGTAATTAAATCCCCTTCAACTTTATACAATTTCTCCAGCACTTCGTGTACTACTGTACCATAAGTACTGGACTCAATATTTTCTTCCACTTTTTCAGACTCATTAGGACGAAGTAAATAATTGAAGAAGAAATTTCTTGGACATTCTATAAACTTGTTTATTGCTGAAGCGGATAATCCCTGATTCAGAAATTGTTTTACCCTCTCCAAAATCATTGGGGAACCAGAAATAGAGTCAAAAGCATCTAATTCAATAGAATCATAAAGCACATGTCCTGA
>CAJYBK010000142.1 GCA_913064955.1 uncultured Flavobacteriales bacterium | reverse complement strand
GCTAAGAATAATATATTGTTGATTAATTTTTTCATAACAAAATAGTTTTAGTAATTAGATATCTGCATTAATGATGCTGTTACGCAAATCTGATACCAAAGTTTTTAATACATCAAAATCAGCAGCACTCATGCTAACATCAGAACCTCCAGTAAGCACATATACACCTTCATCTTGAGTTGTTGATATTGCATCGCCTTCAATTACTTCTAAGTTCATAAAGAATTCATCTAATGGAATTAATTCTTCCATAATGCTAGCAACGTTTTCATCGTCTTGATACTCCATCAAGAATCCCATCAAGTTTTCCATAGTCAACCTTTGGTCTGCTAAACGCTTAGAAAACTCACTTCCTTCCACAAACTCACCAGAATTAGCTAAAATGTGAATAGACTCAACCCATCCGCCAATTACAATCAGTGCCAAAGTCGAACCTCTTTGATTTTCTTGAAGATAAGAATAAGCATCATAATAAGTATCGTTAGACAATACTGTTAATGAATCTGATGCTCCAGAATTAATGTTTTCTTCAACTCTTTTAAAAACAGTTTCGTCAAAAGCATTGTTGATATTTAAAGCTTCACCTAATTTTCTAATTACTTTGAAATACGCTAAAGTATTTGTCCCTTCATTATAACTAGCGGACATTGCTAAATCAGCTGAATAAACTCCAAAGTTAAGTGCCTGAGACATCGTTTCAGTATAATTCTCTGCGTTTGCAGGGTCATTCATCAATGCTGCATTAAACGGCATATTCAATGTTTTAAGTACATTAAATAATTCATTCGGAGTTGGAACTGAATAATACATATTATTATCATCAACAACGTCTACTACTTCTACTGTATCCTTATTATCTACAACTGGTTTAGTATCTGCAGGAGTCTCATCACCACAACTAGCCAATGATACAGAAGCACCAATTACTCCAATCATTAGAGGTTTCCAAGTTTTTAGTTTTTTCATTAAAAATGGATTTATGTTAAATTTACTTTGAGCAAAAATAATAATATTTACTTCAATTTATAATATATTGTTATAATCTTTAGGTTTTATCGTGCAAACGTGTCAATTAGACTTACATTTTGTCCATTACCTCGGTTGTTACACCTGTAGCGGAAAATCCTCCATCGTGAAATAAATTCTGCATAGTAACATATCTAGTAAGATCACTAAACATTGCCACACAGTAATCAGCACAAGCAACAGCAGATGCATTTCCTAAAGGACTCATTTTTTCAGAATATGAAATGAATTTATCGAAGCCTTCCACACCGCTTCCTGCAGTTGTAACTGTAGGAGATTGAGAAATTGTGTTGACTCTAACTTTCTTAGCAATTCCATAGTGATATCCGAAACTTCTAGATATTGACTCTAACAACGATTTAGCATCGGCCATATCGTTGTAGTCAGGGAAAATTCTTTGTGCAGCTATATATGTTAAAGCAACAACAGAACCCCAATCATTAAGTGCATCTTGCTTCATTGCTACAGATAGCGTTTTATGCAAAGAAGTTGCCGATACATCCATCGACTGCTTATACCACTCATAGTTTAAGTCTGTATAGTGTTTCTTTTTCCTAACATTAGGTGACATTCCAATAGAATGAAGAATGAAGTCAAGTTTTCCGCCCAATATTTCTTGCGCCTTAGTTATTAGATTTTCCAAATCCTCCAAAGATGTCGCATCTGCTGGAATGACTTGAGAATTAGTTTTTTCAGCCAAAACGTTTATTTCACCCATTCTCATAGCAATAGGAGCATTTGTTAAAACAAACTTAGCACCTTGAGCATGCGCCTGCTCTGCAACCTTCCATGCGATTGACATTTCATTTAATGCACCGAAAATTATTCCTTTTTTACCTTCTAATAAGTTATTTGACATATTCAATTTGTTGTTAAAATTTTGTCAAAGATAAGAATTATCCCTGTATCGTTTTTGTATTTTTGTATTACCTTTATTAAGGTATCATTGTGAATTGAACTTTGTGTTATTGAGAGAATCTTATCTTAGAATATTAGAATTAAACAAAAATGCTTCTGAAAGCGACATTAAAAAGTCGTTTAGAAAATTAGCACTCCTATACCATACGGATAAAAACCCCAATCCCGAAGCGCATGAGAAGTTTATTTTGATTTGTCAAGCCTATGAAAAACTACTGCAGCCTGAAGAGTCTGAAAGTAGCGATAACGTAGGGTTTGGTGATGCTTTAAAAAGAAGGTATCACCGTGATTTAACACCTGAGGAATTTCAAGAGAGGTTAAAACAAGCCAAGGACTATCTTAAGCACAAACAATTTACAGAAGATAATATTAGAGAAATCTCTTATGAAGAAATTCAAAATACGTATATGCGAAAATTGGCAGCTGCCGTTTGTATATTAAGTTTGCTAATTCTATCAATTATTTCATTGGATTATCTCATACTTAAACCAATAGAAAACGAAGGTGTGTTGATGGTTTCTGCTCAAACAGGATTTACGATTAATTACCTTATTTATGATATCGAAGGTTCGCAACAATTAAGACAAGCAAATCCAACTATTAAAAACAGTGATGTTTATTTTAGGTTAACATCTAGAATGGACAAAGATGGATGGAGACATGTCGAGCAAAATCAAATGGTAAGTGTTTTTGAAACACCAATTTTTGGAGATATTTTAGGTTTTACTGAACGCGACAAACCTGTTGAAGATATTATTTTCCATAGTTATCGATTTCATCTTTTGTTTTTGGGGTATTTTATCATTTTCTTACTGCCAATAATTACTCTAATGTTCAAAGGCGCTAATTCATTTTATATTGTATTTGTATATTTGACGACTTATTTAGCGTTGATCACTGCTTTTTTCTTTATGTTGAATATCATAATGCATTATTGGAATTGAAAAACTTTACGATTTATTATTCTTTAATCTTGGTTGTAACCCTTTGTTCAATCTCTTGTGAGGAGGAGAAAGAAAAAGTGAACTATTTGGAGAATTTCGAGAATAAAAAGGAAGAAAAGCGAATCAAAGATTCTGTGTTAATAGCTAGTTTACCTAAACCTGACACGAATCTTATTAACAACAATAATGTAGTTGATAAACTTACTTGGTATGGAAAAGAAAATAAAGAAACTAAAGTTAAAATTAAGACGGTTTATGGAGAAATGATTATAAAATTGTATGAAGATACTCCGCTACATAGGGCAAATTTTATCATGCTCACTAAACGAAAGTATTTTGATTCAACATTGTTTTATAGAGTGGTAAACGATTTTATGATTCAAGGTGGTAATTCAGATAGAGATGAAGTCTCTCAAAAAATGAAAGAAATAGGATTCTATACCATTCCAGACGAAATATTAAAATCACATTATCATACAAGAGGAGTAATCGCAATGGCAGTTTCCGAACAGTTAGATACACCTGAAGAAGAGCGAAATAAACACAGTAGTCCGTATAACTTCTATATCGTACAAAATGGGCCTTTGGGAGAAAATTATTTGAAAAATGTCATAAAAAAGTATAAATTAGAACTTACAAATAAGGAGAAGCAATTATATAAGCAAAAAGGTGGCGCACCTCATTTAGATGGGCAATACACTGTTTTTGGAGAAGTAATAAAAGGATTTGATGTTATCGATAAGATAGCACAACAACAAACAGATAAAAACGAAAGACCACTCAATGACATTACTATGAGTGTAGAAATAATAGAATAATCATGGAAAAACTCATACTTAAATCACTAGAGTCTAACTCTACGACAATACTACCTAATTTTGGAGCATTCATGAAAATGGGGAAATCTGTTCTGTTTAATGAGTTCCTTAAATATGATGATGGTAAACTGGCGCAAGTGATTGCAGATAATAAGGGTATTCCATTGGATCAGTCCAAAGAAGAACTTAGTAGTTGGATAGAAACATTAAATACTAATTTAGATTCAGGGAAATCTTTGGCTTTAGATGGAGTAGGTGTAGTTACTAAAGAAGGTGGAAAACTAAAATTTACCGCTGCTAATGCAAAACCTATCAATGAAAATAAAGAAGAGCCAAAAGCAGCAATCAAACCACAAGTGACTTCAGTAAAAACACCTGAGCCAACTAAGAAAGAAGACAAAAAAGCAATTCTTAAAGAAACTATTCCCGCTAAGGAAGTGATAAAGTCTTCTCCAACTTTAAATATATCGACTGATTTCTCTGCTCAGGATGCTATTAATAAAATCAAAGATTATACTAATAAAAATGAGTTAATTGCTTTTACTCGAGATGACAAAAGAAAAACTGTTGTAGAGGCATTGAATAAAAGGTTGGATGCATTAAATGGTAAGGTTGTCAATGAAGTTAAAACTGTTAAAGAAACAGTAAAGGAACCGTTGAAAGATATAGTCAAAGAGGTTGCCCCTGTAGTGGATAAAGTTGAGGAAAAACCTAAGGTGGAATTGCCTAAGGTCACTGAAGCTCCAAAACCAATTGTTAAAGTTGAAAATGTTACTGAGGCTCCAAAGAAAGAGGAGCCAGCTAAAACTGAAGTAAATAAAGATGTTTCCAAAGTTGAACCAGTTACGCCTAAGGCGGACAAATTCAATGAAAAGGAGAAAAAAGAAAAAGTGCCTCAAGATAGAGCGATAGCTGCAATTGCAGAAAGTGTAGAGAAGACTGAGAATCAACTTAAGAAAAGAAAGCGCAGAAAAATAATACTTTGGTTGGCTATTATCTGCTTGGTTGCTGGAGGCAGTGTTATTGGTTTTTTAAAGAAAGATTTAATAATGTCCTATTTTGACAAAAAGCATGAGCCAAAAGAGTTAGCAGACAATACCGAGGACCACCAGAAAGAAGAAGTTGAAGAGGTTGTTGCTGATGAAATTGACAATGAGGATGTCCAGCCAGAAGTAAAAGATAATGAAGTAGAGGAGGTTCCTGCTGTTGTTGAAGATGTCCCTGAAGTTGTTAAAGAAGAGGTTGTTGAAACTGTTTCCGAACCAATCATTACAAATAATGGTTCATCAAAAGGTAGTTATCATATAATTGCTGGATCCTTTTCATCGGAAGATAATGCAAACAACAAAGTAGAGACCTTAATATCAAAAGGATATAAAGATGCAAAAGTTTTAGGGGAGTATGGAGGACTATACACTGTAAGAGCAATGTCTTTTGAGTCAATGGAAGCAGCTAAGGAAGAGTTAATTAATTTCAAGGCAGAAGGCAATAAAGGCTTTGTTAAAAAATTATAATCCTAGAAGTTTAATGTTCATTCATCTATAAATACATACAGATAAACAAAATGAACAGTAATTTTTAAAGTTTGGCAAAGTTTTAGATTACTTTTGAAGAACGAATACAAATAAAAATATGAAAAAAACAATAATATTAATAGCGCTAGTGTTAAACGGAGTTTACACTATAAGTGCAAATGAAACACCAAAATTCACAACCATTTCGGAGGTTTCTATAGAAGCAATTTCAATTAAAGAACATGTTAATAATAATGACAAGCCACTAACAGGGGCAACAGTTACTGTTACTGCGAATGGGAAAACATTGGGAACAGGCGTTTCAGATATGAAAGGTAATGCAGTTGTTAAAATTGCCGAATATAATGGAGAGACTGTTGATATCAAAACTGATATGAAAGGAATGCAATCTATTATATTGAGTGGAGCATTGTTGAAAAATAACGGTGATTTTGATGTGAAACTACAGAACATGTATGAAGGAATGGAGCCAGTAGCAACTGTTTCATTAACTAATAAAATTGGTAACATCGCAGAAAAATCTGAAGAGAAAGTTGCTGGTTTGAATGAAAAAGCAGAAGAAGCTAAGAAAAAAGCGGAAGAAGCAAAAAAGGAAAAAGAAGGTAGCATTAAAGGAAAAGAAACAGCAGAACAAGCTCAAAAAGATGCTGCTTCCAAAAAGGAAAGTGCATTAAATAACGCTGAAGAATCAAAAAAGAAAGCGGCTGAATTAAAAGCAGAAGCAGATAAAAAAGCAGCTGAAGCAAAAGCAAATGCTGAGAAAACTTCTTCAGAGACTGCAGAAAACAAAGAAGCGCAAGCGGCTAAGTTGAAAGAATACGAAGCACAAATGGCCAAAGAGAAAGCTGAGAAAGAAGCAGCTGAAATGAAAAAAGGTGCTGAGAAAGAAGCTTCCAAAGCAGAGAAAGCGGCTAAAGATGCTGCGAAAGACAACGAAAAGGCTGCCAAAGAAGAAGCAAATAAAGCAAAAGAGGAAGCTGATAAAGCAAAAGGTGAGGCTAAAGATGCAGCTAAAGCTGAAAAAGAAGCTGCTGAAAAAGCAAAAGAAGAAGAAAAGGCCGCTAAGGAAGCAGAGAAGGAAGCTGCTGCTGCACAGAAAGAAGCTGCTGCTCAAGCTAAATACAAAGCAAGTTTAGATAAATTAACTGCTGCTCAATCTAAAATAGATGATAAAAGAAAAAAGATTGATGGCAAACAAGATAAACTTAATAAGAAAATGGAGAAAGGTAAATTAACTGCAGAAGAAGCTAAATTAGAGCAAGACAAGGTTAATACGGAGTATTCAAAACTTGATGTAGCAACAGAAAAAGTAAATGCTAAAATTGAGAAATTAAAAAAGAAATATAAGCAGTAATAGTTTCGTAAAACATACATAAAAAGCCAATTCATTAATTTGAGTTGGCTTTTTTTATTATCTTATAATCATGACCTTGGTATGTGATTTGCTTCTTCCATCTTCTGCTAAGACATTGACAAAGTATATACCTGAAACCACGTCAATACCATATAAATCTTTTCCATACCAAATTGCTTGACCACCATATGACGTTGAAGAATAAACAAGAGAACCGGATGCATCGGTAATTTTAATGTCGCTATTTTCTTTTAATCCGCTAATGGCAATTGGTCCGGTATAGCCAGGTTTAACAGGGTTTGGAAAACAGTAAATGTCGTCATAATTGTTCTTAGGAGAAATAGCCGAGCCTCTATAGCCAATAATTCCTCTGTCGGTTCCAATGTAAAGTTCTCCTGACTCTTCGTTTAATGCAAGTGAAAGGATAGTATTAGAAAAAATGGGACTATTCTCCGCGTTATAGGCTTCTATTTCCTCAGTTCCATCCGCAGACATTAAGAAGATGCCACCTGCTTCTGTTCCAAACCATTTTCTATTGGCGCCATCAACTACAATTGATGAAATGGATTGTGTTTCCAATAAGTATTGAAAAGAACCATCTTGCTCTATCAAAATTTGTTGTGCTTCAACTGGATTACTTGAACTAAAGATAGAACTTGGTGAATAAATCACTGCCGGTCCTTTTTCTGTGCCGATCCATATTTCGCCATCTAAATCTTCGGTAATACAGTAAATGACATCTGATGGTAAATTTCCATTACCTTCTGCAATAGTTAATAATTTATATTCATCATCTGAAACGTCTTCAGGTGTATCGTTATAGTTATATACTACAACACCTTTACCTCTTATTGTAAGCCAAATGTTATTGCTACTGCTTTCGATGACCATGGATGTGATAACGGAGTTAGTTCCTGCCGAACCGATGTTAAAAGCCTGAGAATTACCGGATGGTGTTATTAAAATCAAAGGATTAGACACGAAAGAATTTGCAATCCAGATATTACCTTCAGAATCAAAAGCTGCACAACTTGCTTTAATTTGCCCAGCAGCATGGACTAAACTTTCAGATAAAGCAGAGTTTAAATCAGTATAATGTGCTTGAAAAACTCCATCCTGGTATTCGTATACTCCGTTATAAAAAGAACAAAACAATACATGGTTTTCATCTGATGGATCTATTCCAGAACTAATAAAATCAAACGATGATAGTGGATCTATGTTACTGTCATAATCTCTGTTAAACACTTTCCAGTCAAATTGGTCAAAACTGTATACACCACTTGAATTGTAAGTGTTATTCCATGCCGAACCTTCAACACTTCCTGTGGAGACATATAGTTGACTTTTTTTAGCAGCCATGTGAAAGCAGTTATTGCTTAATGGTCCTTGAAGTCCATAGTTCCTATTAATGATATTGTCGACACATCCGTTAAGTCCATTTTTCTTATCTGCAACCCAGTATTGATTGTCGGTCCAAATAGCATGATTTGGATTCATCTGATTGCCACCGTAGGTATATAATGATGTTGTTTCAATGTGCAGTGGGTTGTAGACAGATATTTTGTAATTACTGATAATCATTACTTCATTCCCCTTAGGTTCTATCGCGAAATAGTCATCATTACTAAATTGAAATTCTTCAACAAATGAACTGTTTAGCACTTTCACCGTATCATCAGAAAATGAACTTAATCTATTTCCAATATAAATCAAGTTATTTTGAGCATGCACTATTTCATAAGAATCGTCATAATTAGGGAATGAAGTTACTTGCTCCCAAGCATTAAAATCTGACAGGAATGGTGTGCTTAGTAATGCTTTATATATTCCGGTTTCAGTGGCTACTATAATTTCGGTATCTGTTGTAGTTATATCGTAAATGGCAAGTTGAGAACCATTGGCGCCAATGATGTAAGTATCTTTTACTTCAGATTTTTGTAGATCCAAAACTACGATGCCAAAACCACATGCTAAATAACTAAGTTTACCTATAGAGTGAATATTATAAATCGTTTTATTACCTACAATATTACTTACCTGTATAGCATTTAGATTTGTTATGTTGCCATTGCTTATCAAATCAATGTTTCCGTTTTCATAACCTACTATTACTTTCTGTTGTGATTCATTAACAGCTATTGTGCTAATGGCAAAGTCATTTAATCCATTTACGGATGAGATTCTTTCAGTGCTTTCATCTTCTACATCTAAAGTATACATTGAATATGGGCTTGCAGCGTAGATTAGGTTGTCTAATTTGGCTACTCGAATAATATTAGAGTAGGGAAGGTGATCCCTCCACATACCAACACCAAAATCTTGTGCGTTTAAAATCACAATTAGAAAAGAAAAAACAATGATTGAAATAATTTTTTTCATAAAACGCCTGAATCCGACTTG
>CAJYBK010000141.1 GCA_913064955.1 uncultured Flavobacteriales bacterium | reverse complement strand
AGGATTATTGGTTGCTTGTCAATTAGTTTGGCCAGAACTCAACCTGACATCATGGTTATCTTTCGGTCGTATTCGACCACTTCACACCAATGCTGTTATTTTTGCATGTGTTGGAAATGGAATTTTTGCTGGTGTTTATTACTCACTTCAGAGACTTCTCAAAACCAGGATGTGGAGTGACAAACTCAGTAATATAAATTTTTGGGGATGGCAAATAATTATTATTTCTGCAGTAATCTCTCTTCCTTTGGGATACACTACCGGTAAAGAGTATGCTGAATTAGAATGGCCAATTGACATTGCTCTTACGCTACTTTGGGTAGTATTCGGATGGAACATGATGGCTACGATCATCAAGAGAAGAGTACAACATCTATACGTTGCTATTTGGTTTTACATTGCCACTTTTGTAACTGTGGCAGTATTGCACATTGTCAACTCATTTGAATTCCCTGTTAACTTTATGAAGAGTTACTCTGGATTCGCAGGTGTTCAAGATGCACTGGTACAATGGTGGTATGGACATAATGCGGTTGCTTTCTTCCTAACAACTCCTTATTTAGGATTAATGTACTATTTTGTGCCTAAAGCTGCAGACAGACCAGTATACTCATATAGGTTATCTATCATTCACTTTTGGGCGCTTATCTTTTTATACATCTGGGCTGGTCCGCACCATTTACTGTATACTTCTTTACCAGATTGGGCACAATCATTAGGTGTAGCATTTTCTATTATGCTTTTAGCTCCTTCATGGGGAGGTATGCTTAATGGACTACTTACCTTAAGAGGAGCATGGGACAAAGTAAGAGACGATGTTGTTCTTAAATTTATGGTTGTAGCGATAACCGCATATGGTATGTCAACTTTTGAAGGTCCAATGTTATCATTAAAATTCTTCAACACATTATCTCACTTTACAGATTGGACAATTGCCCATGTACACGTAGGTGGATTAGGATGGAATGGAATGCTGACATTTGGTATGCTTTATTACCTTATACCAAAAATGTACGGAGGTAAATTGTTTTCAAAGAAATTGGCTAATTACCACTTCTGGATTGCAACTACAGGAATATTAATTTATGCAGTTCCTTTGTATTGGGCTGGTTTCATGCAAGGTTTCATGTGGCAAGATTTCAATCCTGATGGAACTTTAGTAAATAAAGAATTTATTGAAACTATCAATCCGTTGAAACCATACTACACAATGCGTGCTGTTGGTGGATTACTATACATCGTTGGTGCCATTCTTATGGCATATAACTTAATTATGACCGCTAAGAAAGGGACCTTCCTTGCTAACGAAGAAGCAGAAGCGCCAGCACTGGTGAAAAATGCTAAACCACATGATGATGGTTACTGGCATAGAGTAATCGAAAGAAAACCAATGAGAATGCTCGTCATAAGTTTGATAGTGATACTTATAGGTGGTATAATTGAGATTGTTCCTACTTTGATTGTAAAATCTAATATCCCAACAATATCTAGTGTTCAACCATACACACCTTTAGAACTTGAAGGAAGGGATATCTATATTTCGAATGGATGTTATAACTGTCACAGTCAGATGGTTAGACCTTTGAGATTTGAAACTGAGCGTTACGGTGAATATTCAAAAGCAGGTGAGTTTGTCTATGATCACCCATTCCAATGGGGATCCAAACGAACAGGACCTGACTTGGCTAGAGAAGGACAAGGAAATAAATTGGCTAAATCTGATTACTGGCATTATAATCACTTAATCAGACCTGCTGAGGTTTCTACTGGATCAATTATGCCAGCATATGACTTCTTAAAAGAAACGCCATTAGATAGAACATATACTTTGAAAAAACTAGAAGTAATGATAAGTTTAGGTGTTCCTTACACGGATAGTACTTTGAAATTCTACAATGAGATGATGGACGCTCAGTCAGACTCAATTACTAAGAATATTGAAAAGGACTTGAAAGGTCTTGGAGTTGAACTGAACGAGAAGAAGTTTAACAAAATCAAGAACTCGGAAATTGTGGCTTTAATTGCTTATCTGCAAAGACTAGGCTCTGACATCCACAAAGTAGAAACAACAGATAAATAAAACTATTATGCTAAAGTATATCAAGAATCATATGACGAGTATAGATGGGGTTGAAATATATCCCGTCTTATCGTTGAGTATTTTTTTCATCTTCTTCATTTTGCTTTTCATCTATGTATTTAGAGGAGGTAAGAAAAGGTTTGAAGACGTCAGTCTTTATCCCATGGCTGATGAAAAAGTGGAAACAAAAACAAGTAATCAAACTCTTAGCGAATAATATTCAAGCGAATTAAAAATTTAAAACAATGAAGTATCAATTAATTTTCTGGATGCTGTGTGCTACTACCGTAATTCTAGTAATTGGAATTTTTGTTATGGCTGGTTCAATTAAAGCCATTTTAAAAAGTAGAGAAAGAAGTATCAATAGTAAAAAAGAGAACGGTTCATCTAACAATCTCTTAAAAACAATTCTAGCCTTAATCGGAACTGGATTTGCAAGCAGTGCATTTGCTGCAGGTAAAGATGCGCCTTCGCCAATATTCGAACCTAATTTAATGGACGTTATAGGAGTAGTAACAGTAAACTTAATTTTATTATTTGTTTTCCTCTATTTCAAGCATATCTTCGAAAACTTAGCACAAGAATTACTTCCTGCTAAATCAACAAAGGAAAGAAGTGCATGGTTCAAACTTAACAAGGTCCTTGTGGATGCCGTTGAAATTGAGCATGAAAAAGACATCCTTATGGATCATGAATACGATGGTATACGTGAGTTAGATAATAATCTTCCGCCATGGTGGAAATGGGGGTTCTATGCTACAATAGTATTTGCCATCACTTACTTAAGTGTTTATCACGTATTTCAAGTTGCTGATCTACAAATAGCTGAATTTGAAAGAAGTAATGCAGAAGCAGAAATAGAAATAGCGGCATATAAAAAAGCTCAAAATCTAAATGTAGATGAAAATACTGCTACACTTATGACAGAAGCCTCTGATTTAAAGGAAGGAAAATCACTCTTTACTAAAAACTGTGTAAGTTGTCACGGTCCGGATGGCGCAGGTGGTATTGGCGCTAATTTATCTGACAATTATTGGCTTTACGGAAATGATATTAAGAACGTATTTAGCACCATTAAATATGGTGCAAATAACGGTATGAGAAGTTGGAATGATGATTTTAATGGAGTTCAAATTCAACAAATTTCATCTTTCATTATCGTTAACCTACAAGGGACAGATGCGCCTAACGGCAAGGAAGCAGAGGGTGACTTCTACGAGAAAGTAGCACAGTAAAAAACTAAACGAAATAATGGCTCAGGAGGAAACATTTAGGGACACCATTTCTACCGTTGATGACAAAGGTAAAAGAATTTGGATCTATCCAAAAAAGCCAAAAGGATGGTTTTATGATAAAAGGAAACAACTTAGTTATCTTCTTCTATTAATTCTATTTGGACTTCCATACCTTAAAATTAATGGAGAACCAGTAGTTCTATTTAATGTGATAGAACGTAAGTTTGTCTTTTTTGGACAAATATTTCTACCGCAAGACTTATACATTTTTGCCATTGCAATGATTACGTTTATCATTTTTATTGCATTGTTTACTATTGTATTTGGCAGGCTTTTCTGTGGCTGGGTTTGTCCACAAACCATTTTCATGGAAATGGTATTTAGAAGAATAGAATACTGGATAGAAGGCGATTGGACACATCAAAAAAAATTAAATAACCAAAAGTGGAACGCTGAAAAAATTCGTAAAAAGTCGATTAAACACGTGCTCTTTTGGCTTATATCATTCTTTATAGCCAATACATTTTTGGCTTATATCATTGGTTATGAGCAACTATTTGAAATTATCCAAAAAGGACCTTTTAAAAGTTTCGGAGGATTTATAGCCATTGTCATTTTCACATTTGTTTTCTATGGTGTTTTTGCCTTTATGAGAGAACAAGTATGTACAACGGTTTGTCCATACGGAAGATTACAAGGAGTATTGTTGGATGAAAATTCACTAGCCGTGGCATATGACTCAGTAAGAGGAGAAGGAAGAGCTAAATTCAAGAAAAACGAAGACAGAGCAAGCGCGGGTAAAGGAGATTGCATAGACTGTAGACAGTGTATTCATGTTTGCCCTACAGGTATAGACATCAGAAACGGCACTCAACTTGAATGTGTTAACTGTACAGCATGTATTGATGCTTGTGATTCTATGATGGAGGCTGTAGATTTACCAAAAGGCCTAATAAAAATAGCTTCAGAAGAAGGCATCAAGCATAATCAACCATTCATTTGGACAACAAGAATAAAAGTCTATGTAGGCATTCTTCTAGTATTAATGGGATTACTGACAACAATGATAATAACTAGAAGTAACCTAGAGACAAATATTTCAAGAACTAGAGGTACGTTGTTTCAAAAATATGATGATGAGCATTTTTCAAATATTTATGATTTGACAATAACGAACAAGACATCTCAGGTAAGAGACCTTCAGATTAAAATACTGGAAGGACCAGGTAAAGTTGAACTTATTGGAAAAGAACTTCACCTGATTGAACAGGCTGAGGTTAAGACTAAGTTTTTAATCATCATTGATAAAGATGATTTAGAGTCTAATATAGAAATGGTAATTGGTCTCTATGAGAATGGCGAATTGGTAAAGAAAATTAACACATCCTTTTTAGGACCTAATATTTAATAATTATGAAATTTAACTGGGGAACTGGCATAGCCATATTTATAGCGCTTTTTGTAATTTTTATCCTTTCATTTGTATTTACAGCTGCTTACACTCATACAGACCTGTACGCTGAGGATTACTACCAACAGGAGTTAGATTACCAATCTACAATAGCTGCTAAAAGCAATGCTCATGGTGCTAGTAAGGAACTATTCCTTAGTCAAGCGACAAACTCTATTGTAGTTCATTTTCCTTCTTCAATGAAAGAGGACGAAGGCTCTGGGACAATTCAATTCTACAGACCTAACAATGCAGACGGAGATGTAACTTATGAGATTAAGAAAGAAAATGACAAAATGATCATTAGTAAATCGAAACTGAATAGTGGAAAGTATAATGTGAAGGTATATTGGAAAGAAGAGGGGAAAGATTTTTTGGTAACAACTGAAATTGTAGTGGAATGATTTACATCTGGAGTGCATTATCATTAGGATTAATCAGTAACTTCCACTGTCTTGGAATGTGTGGACCGATTGCGCTTGCTATTCCAGTAAAGTCAAACTCTGCTTGGGCCAGAGTTTCAAGTATTCTTCTCTATAACGTAGGCCGAATTCTTACCTACGCCATTCTTGGTGGTATTTTTGGCATTTTTGGACAAGGTCTTTTTCTAATGGGGATTCAACAACAACTATCCATTATTCTAGGAATAGTGATAGTAGTTAGCGCAATCATGATTTTACTAAATAGAAAATTAGACTTCACAGATAAGTTACTTAAAGGTAAACTTTTAAAACTTCAGCAGGGAATGGCTAAATACCTTAGGAAACAAGGTTATGTAAATAATTTTGTACTAGGACTATTAAATGGTTTACTTCCATGCGGATTAGTTTATTTTGCTTTAGTTGGTGCGTTAGCCACTGGCCATACTTTATCAGGAATAGGCTTTATGGTCATGTTTGGAGTAGGTACTTTACCAGTTATGGTTTTACTTCCCTGGATAAAAGATTACTTAACAACTTCCTTTAGGCATAAATTGCAAAAGGCAATTCCTATTATGCTTATAGTGTTTGGTGGTCTTTTAATAGTGAGAGGGGCCAACTTAGGAATACCTTACTTGAGTCCTAAAGTAGAAAAGCCAAAAGTTACCAATGTGGATGGTGAAGAAAAAGTTGAGGAAGTTCAAATGCATAGTTGTCACTAATACAATTACTGCAAACTACCAAGGATTTCTAAATTTCGGATTATTTATAAATTCTTGATCTGAGAACATTAATAAAAAAGCTTTTAACTCCGCTCTTTCCTGAGGATCTAATTGTACGCCACCTTGAGCAGAAAACTCCATTAAAGGACTTATATTTGGTGAGGAATGTACTAAACCTGTTGAATAGTGTGTGATAACCTCATCTAGAGTTGCAAATCGACCGTCATGCATATATGGTGCACTGAATTCTATATTTCTCAATGGCGGCACTTTAAATGTAAAATTGTCCGCATTAACTCCAGTAACAGATCCTCTTCCAGAATCCAAAGGCATTGCATCCAAACCGTTATTTTTAAAACTATGATCAGTAGTCAAAATACCACCGTGGCAATGAAAACAATCTCCACCTGACAGTGCGTTAAAAGAATCAAAACCAGCTTGTTGAGTTGGAGTAAAAATGGCTTCCCCTCTTAACACCTTATCATACTGAGAGTTTGCCGAAATCATTGTTCTAAGAAATTGTGCTAATGCTTTTGCGGCATGCGTGGAATCATATCCAACTACTCCAAATGCTTCATAAAACATCACTTCATACAATTCATCCTCTCTTATTTCATTCATGAAATTACTCCAAGTTTCATGCATTTCAACTGTGTCTTCTACCGGCATTAATACTTGTTCCTCCAAAGTAGCAGCCCTACCATCCCAGAAATAATTATTTGCCCAACCTAAGTTTTGTAGCACCATTGAATTTCTTTTTCCATATACTCCGTCAATACCAACACTTAGGGCGGAAGGATCCGAGAAAGCCGAAGATGGAATATGACATTCCGCACAAGCCATGCTGTTGTCACCGCTTAAACGTGTATCCCAAAACAAATGTCTTCCCAAGCGAACACCTTCGTTGGTGATAGGATTGTCATCTGGAATATTCATTGTGGGAAAGTTATCTGGAATTTCCAAATCATATGGAGTTGGACTGTAAACAGGATGCGGAAGAGTTTGATCCTTCCTACAACTGAGGATAGCGATGCCAACAAACAATATGGATAAAACCTTCATCATTTAGATACAAAGTTATCATCATTTAAAGATAATAGGAACGCTAAAAGTGCTTGTTTTTCATTTTCTGTCAAATTTAGTGGATACACATCATCACTTTGATTGGTATGATTCATACCTCCAGAATTATAATGCTCAATTACCTCCTCCAAAGAAACCAGACTTCCATCAAACATATATGGACCTGTAAAACTAAGATTTCTTAGACTAGCCACTTTAAATTTTGCATCATCTTCAGGTAACCCAGTAATTAATCTTCGCCCCAAATCTCCATAGGATAAATGAATCCCATTATTCTGGAAAGAATAATTTGTAAAATCAAAACCACTATGACATGCCACACAATTAGCCTTTCCCTCAAAGATTGATAAGCCTTCTTTTTCTATTGAAGTTAAAGCTGATTCATCCCCTTCAATAAATCTATCATATCTAGAATTTGCTGAAACCAAAGTTCGCAGATAGGTAGCGATGCTCCTGCTTACAACAAAAGGTGTCACTTCCGTATTAAAAACTTCCTGGGAAAGCCTTGTGTAATCTCCATCAGTATTCAATATGTCACAAACCTCCAAGATATTCATATCCATTTCAATCTCATTATGAATTGGAGCAATCACTTGTATTTCTAATGTGGGCGCTCCCCCATCTTTAAAGTAATAAGGGTGATAACCCAAGTTAAAAAGTGGCGGTGAATTCCTAAGTGTATTCTGCCCATATAATCCGACACTAAAAGCGACAGTATCACTAAATGCATTTTGAGAAAAGTGACAACTTGCACATGATACAGATTCATTCTTTGAAAGTCTAACATCTTCAAAAAGCAGTTTGCCTAATTTAATTTTAGCTGGTGTAATAGGGTTATCCTCCGGTAATTCCATCTCTGGAAAGTGAGCAGGAGTATCCAATCGATATTGATAAGAAGGTAAATCAAAATCTTTTCTACAAGAGGATACTCCTGTCCAAATTAGTAGTATATAAACTAACTTTTTCAAAAATTATTGATGAATAGTTATAACGTTTGCAGCATTATTAGAAACCGTTGTTGCTAAAGGCATATTATCCATAGTATGTGTTGAATTATCAACACTTAAGTCAATACCTGTTAACAAGCCAGACCAATCAATATCTAATTCTATATTATGTGTTTGCCCTGGCACAGAATTGAAATGCGCTAACAATCCTGAATTAACGGCCAACATAGAATTCAAGCCAACATGACAAAGAAACGTTTCTCCAGCATCATAAGTTCCATTACCATCAATATCTACCACACCTTCAATAGCGATAAAAATATATCCACTATTCCAATTCCAATGAACAGAAGGAGATTGATAAGCTAATGGGCTATCTGCTCCGTAAGTACCAGGGTCACTTGCATTAGCAACTGAATCAACACCAACGGCTATGTCCATCATGTGAATATGAGCATCTCCAGGTACTGTTCCGAATGCATAAGTTGTTTGACTAGGCGAAACAAGAGCATACTCCATTGGAGCGCTGATCAGGTTCATATTTTCATCCATATACTTCGGACTAGATAGATACATCTGAGCTCTTGTAAATTGGTAGTCATTTCCAAATCCATCCACATAATCAGTATTCATTGCGAAAGTTTGACTTCCAGACAAATGTGTAATCACAAGATTTACTGAAGATGTAGTGTCTGCTGGTTCGACATACTCGCAAGAGTTATCACTCTTTTTAGCCCTTGCATCATAATTCTCGGCTGCTGGATCTGTGCATCCTTTTCTACAAGAAGAAACGCTTATTGCTAGTCCTGTTATTGCTATTATTATATATTTATTTTTCAAAAATCAATATAAATATTAATAAAATAATAAATTAAAATGTCGATGAATCTCCAGAAAATCATATTAGGAAAAAGAAAAGAACCTTTATCCGGAATGGAGGTTAAAGATTTATTTAAATCACCAACAACACCTGAATCTATATTAACTATTTATAAGGGTTTAAAATCACAAAAAATTAACCCTAATCAGATTCTTATAGAGGGGATAGGTTCAGCTTCCAAAAAAGAAGATCTTATCCCTATTGCGTTATCTCTTAGAT
>CAJYBK010000140.1 GCA_913064955.1 uncultured Flavobacteriales bacterium | reverse complement strand
TATTTCCTCCTAAACTCATCTAGTATTTTTGCAAGCTTCTGGGGCGTAAGATTGCCGAATACCTCTTCGCCAATCTGCATCACAGGTGCTTTTTCACAACAACCAAGACAGCTGGTGAATTCAAGTGTAAATAGTTTATCTTCTGTTGTTTCATCAATTTTGATGCCCAAGATTTTTTCAAGTTCATCCAGTAAATTCATTGCGCCACTTATATAGCATGGTACATCATGGCATAGTTGAATTATGAACTTGCCTCTTGGCTTAGTTGAGAGAAGTGATTAAAAAGATGATAGGACTGAAAGGCGATTTAATTGTAGGAGAAAAATCGTTACCCATCGTAATTGGTATAAAGAAAACTAAATATGTAATCCTAGCCCTGATGCTTTCTGCTTTGGGTTGTATCTCGTTTCTATTTCAAGGAATAATCTACCTACCTATTGTAGGTTATTTTTCTATTGCTTCTATTTTCATCATTGTAAGTATATTCTTATTGAACAAAAGCAAACAAGCTAAAGACTACGAAAAACTCAACTTGATATATAAGTTGCTGCTGATATTTGGAATTCTTTCCATTCCATTAGTTGGAAAATGGTGGTAACGACTACTTACCTGCATTTTCTATTTCTTTCAATTTTTGTTTAGGTGCGAAAACATAAAAATGTAGAGCAAACAATCCAATTGAAATAACTGAGAATAAAATAATGAATAAGTTGAATTCAAAAATCTTGGTGTAGAAGAATCCCCAGAAAGGCATCAAAATTGTGGCAACCGCAAAAATATAAAATCCTAACATTTTCTTTCTATACATTAAGATTACACCCAAAGCAGCGATAAGGTGTATTAGAGAATAAGAAACAAAGTATTGATTAGGTAATTCTCCTAAAGTAGAAAAACCGTTACTACCAGCGGATTCGATAGAAGATGTCTGACCAGTTACTAAATTCATCACAAAGATGAAGAAATTACCCAATGCCATTAACAAACTCCAAAACAAGAAAATCCAAGAAATTACTCTCAGATAAAAAGCAGGTTTTGTTTTTCCTAAAACGATTCTTTTAAGCAATCTTAAATTTCTCTTTAAAATAGAAACTTCTTTTGACTCGTTAGGGTTTGAAGTGTTCTCGATAACGTCACTCATCTGTTTAAATGTTTTATTTGTGTTGTAAACAATCCTATATAAATTATTGGAATCATAACCATTCCCTTGCCAAATATAGCAAAAGTAGAAATGCCAAACATTAAAAATGGAACAATAACATAAAGTACCTGACCAATGACATAAATGTAATATCCTTTACGAACTTGAAAGAACATTAAAGCTGTTCCCACCATGGCCAAAATATCAAAAATCGTTCTATAAATAGCCATTAGTGATAAACGATGTAAACCAGCATCAGAAACATCAATGTCACTCAATCTAAAGTTTTCGATTCTTTCTTCAAGCATTTCTAATGCCTCTTGATCTGCATTGACATCTGTTCTGAATTCGTTGATTGTAGAATAAGCCAAGTAATCACTTGAGTCCAACAACAGGCAATAAATGAACCCAATAAAACTTAGGATACACAAAGCTTTCAAAGCACCAGGCACTTCCAACTTCACCTCGTCTACCAAAGGTTTACTAGCCTTTTTAGGCTGTTTATTAGACTTTTTAACTTTTTGTTTATGCTTTTTAGTCATAACTATGCTCTTACGTAATCGGATACTACTCCACTAAAATAGGCTAAAATAAATGCTGTCACAAGTATCGTAAAAATCGAGAGGAAATAAGATTTTATATTGTCTCCGTAGAATTTTGCAATTACTATTCCACCAATTGGCACTGACATAAAAAGGACTCCGACTGTACATAGAATATAAAACCCAAATTTGGACAACTTAATTCTAACAATGAATTTATTTAATTTGGTAAAGGATTTCTTTCTCTTTTTCTTTCCAGACTTAATGGCTTCAATTCTTTTTCTTTTGGAACGTAACATCAAAAACTCTGATGTCCAAAAAGTAAGATTAAAACAAAAGAAACCACCTAAAAAAGTTACGATAAAAACCTGAAAAACAGACAATAAAGGATAATTAAGTTCTAAAAACGCTGCGGCAAATAGAAACTTAAACATTCCCAAAAAGAAGCCCCAACTTATTGCGTCCCAAGTCATTTCTTACACTACCCTTCTTTACTTCCAAAAGCCAAATCCCCGGCATCTCCCAAACCAGGTACAATATATGACTGAGCAGTCATTTCATCATCGATAGCTCCTACCCAAATAGTGCAATTTGCCGGCATGTGACGCTTTACATATTCTACACCTTCAGCACTAGCAATAACTCCTACTACGTGAACATGTTTTGGTTTTCCTTTACGCAACAACGCTTTATAAGCCAATACCATCGAAGCGCCACTAGCAATCATAGGATCTGTTAGAATAACCACTTTATCGTCAATGATTGGACTAGACAAATACTCTACTTCAACATCAAAATCATCAGCAGATGTATGCTTACGATAAGCGGAAATAAAGCAATTATCAGAACTATCAAAGTAATTTAAAAAACCTTGATGAAGTGGAAGTCCTGCTCTCAAAATAGTTGCAATTACAGGATGATCTTTAATGATATTTGATTTTGCAACTCCTAATGGAGAGTAAATATCTTCCGGTTCAAAATCTAATTCTTTGCTAATCTCATAAGCCATTATCTCTCCTAGTCTCTCTAGATTTCTTCTAAATCTCATGCGGTCTTGCTGCACTTTCAGGTCTCTTAATTGACCTAAGAAATTATTGAAAATAGAATTGTTTTGAGATAAATCGTTAACTTTAATCATGACTTTAGATTTTGACTGTTGCGAAGTAACAAAATATTTACCTATATCAAAAGAGAAGGCATGTTAAATTAGGTTATCATCTGATAATTTATCCAAAGAAAAAAGTAAGTTTGTAGCATGAAGAAAAGTCCAATAGGTGTATTTGATTCTGGGTATGGTGGTTTGACTGTTTTAAAAAGTATCAAACAGCGACTTCCGGAATATGACTATATCTACATTGGAGACAATGCGAGGACTCCATATGGCAACAGGTCTTTTGAAACTGTATATGACTATACGCTTCAAGCAGTAAAGACTTTTTTTGACATGGGTTGTGAATTGGTTATTTTAGCCTGTAACACTGCTTCTGCCAAAGCACTGAGAAGCATCCAACAAAAAGACTTGCCACTAATTGACCCACACAAAAGAGTTCTTGGAGTAATAAGACCAAGTGCTGAAATAATAGGAACTGAAACACGAAACAACCATGTAGGAATTTTCGGTACACCAGGAACTGTTAATTCAGAGTCGTATTTAATAGAAATAGCTAAACTTTTTCCAGCTATTACTGTTACTCAAGAAGCCTGCCCAATATGGGTCCCTCTTATTGAGAACAATCAATTTGACAATGAAGGTGGACATTTTTTTGTAAAGCAACATGTAACTGCTTTAATCGAAAAAGACCCAAAGATAGATACGATTATTCTAGGTTGTACTCACTACCCTTTACTTCAAAATATTATTCAACAATATTTACCCAAGCAAACCAAAATACTAAGTCAAGGAGAATTAGTAGCAAATAGTCTGGTTCAATACATGCAAAGACATCCAGAAATGGAAAAAAGTTGTTCGAAAGGAGGTTCAGTTCATTTCTACACTACCGATGATCCAAGCATATTTGATGAAAGAGCAAAAATATTTTTAGGAGAAAATATCAAAAGTAAAAGAATTAAATTACTGACTTGATTCAAGTTCCGGAAAAGACATTGTGAATGTAGTTCCATTACTATTGTCATATTTCATTTCTCCATCCAATTGCTCGCACAACCCGTCAATAATATCAATCCCTATAGATCCTGATTGAATGTTTTCAAAATTAAAACCTATGCCATTATCGGATATAACTGTATTTACTTTTCCGTCTATTGATTTAATTTTCACCGTTACTAGACCATCTCGATTTTCTGGAAATGCATGCTTGTAGGCATTTGTTATTACTTCATTGATAATTAGTGCAAGTGGTACCGCTTGATCTATCGTTATTGAAATAGAGTCAATTTCCTGTGAAATAAGTATTTCACGTTCTTCAGAAGCATGAAACTCTAGCAAATCTTGAGTTAATCGCTCCACAAAATCTTGAATATTTACTAATCCAAAATTTTCAGCATTTTGAGTTATTCTATGAATACTTGCAATTGCTTCAACCTTGCTCTGACATTCTTCAAAAAGTTTTTTATGAAAAGTATCCTTAGCTTTGGAAAGCTGCATATTCAACAAGCTTACAACAACAGATAAATTGTTTTTAACTCTGTGATTAATTTCCTTGATTAAAACATCTTTTTCCTTTAACTCGTCATCCAACAAATGTTGAACCGCCCTTCTTTGTCTAGCTTCTAAATTAGAGGCAAACACCAGCGAAACACTCAAGGCAAATAACTTGTCCTTCTCTGAAAAAATACGAGGTTCATCCCCTATCTTCTCAAAACACATTATCCCCACTAATTTCCCTTCAATTCTCAATGGAATATCCATTAAAGAAATAATATTGTTCGGTGAAAAGTAACTATCACTTAATTCTTTAGTTGCTTCACTTTCATATACATTCGGAACAATTAGAATTTCATTGTCCGAAATACTATTGAAATAATTAGGACATTTACTTTTGTTTAAAATACTTCCTTTTTTAAATTCTTTTGTGATTCTATCATATTCCCCCATAGACACTATATTGTCATCACTCGAACTTAATAACCAAACACTTAGTTTTTCAATGTGAAGTGTATAAGTAATTCGACTAGCAAATTCAACCATCATAGTATCTATATCATCCCTCTTAAGGGTGTGAATTTTAGATATACTATTGATTTCTTTTAATAAATCTATGTTTTGTGTTGGCATGATAAAATTATGGGTGGTGTACCAAATGTAATAAATTACATGGACAAATCAAACAAATCTATAGACCAACGAAATTAATTAAGTGCTTAATCAATTATAACACCACATCAATACAGGCTTTTTAGCAGATTTCAGTTTAATATCTAAAGATTTCATGAATTCATTACTCACGGCAGGGCATCCCCAACCTTCAGGGGTTCCATTTGGGTAACATTCCTCGTTAGGAATCATATCCCATGAATGCAGTACAATAACTCTTTCATAGGCGTTTGAATTGGTTTTTTGCAACCCATGCATTTTGTAATTCACATTGATCCCCCAACTACTGTAACCCCTCTTTCCAATTTTGTATTTACCTAAAGAGGACTGATGACTTTCAGGCACATTACTAAACGTTGGATTAGTTTTTGTGGCATCTATTCCCCAAGGGTTATCTCCGCAACCATGACTAACCATTCCGACAAGAACTATCGAATCCTTTTTAAAATCATATACGAACAATCTCTTTTTACCGCTGTGAATAGAATAATCAACCAAAATACAGAAATCCGTATTCATATTTTTGGATTTACAAAAAACTAAAGCTTCGTCCGCCTTGGACTTTATATCTAAGGTTTTAACCTTTGAGTTATCTAGTATTTCAGGGGAACAACTAAGAAAATTAAAACACAATAAAAATGATAATAAATACATAGTATTTCGATTTATAGCATTAGAATTCAAAAAAATAGAAAAGGAACAGTTCATGCCTCAAGTTTAATTGAGTACAATATCTACAAAACAGTTTTAAGTTCTGCCAACGATTGAATATCTGCCAAGAAGGAATGATTATGTGTCACTTTATGCGGATTAAAATAGACCGCCTGCCATCCTGCATTAGCCGCTCCCAGAGCGTCAACCAATAAATCATCTCCGATATAAACGGAAGTGGCTGGATTGGCTCCCGTTAATTCTATAGCCAAATCAAAAATCTTTTTCTCCGGCTTTTTAGCACCCGCCATCTCGGAAGTAATTACTTCGCCAAAAAAAGGAGTGAGACCACATTCTCTTAATTTCACATGCTGAACCTCTTCAAACCCATTGGTAATCATGTGCATGCTATATTTGGGATTAAGGTATTCCAATATCTCATGACTATCTTTAATCAACTTAGTTCGCATGGGAGAGTTAGTCACATATTCCAAACCAATTCTTTCAGACAGCGCAGGATCATTAATTCCAAAATATTCAAGTGTTTGAGCAAAACGAACACTTCTTAAGTCCTCCTTTTTGATAGCATTCATCCTGTATAACTCCCAGCACTCCTCATTAATCTTTTTATAAACTTTGATAAACTCTTCTACCAAAGAGATTCCTTTCATCATTAATTGGTGTCTTGAAAAAATAGCAGACAATTCATCATGACTATTTTGTTCAAAATCCCAAAGCGTTCTATCTAAATCAAAAAATACGTGGGTTATTTTATTTGGCATAATACGGGACTTTAAGGCACAAAAAATGGCAAGCTACTCATATCGCACCGCTACAACCACAGACCCTTGCTATGTTCCCATCCTGGGGGATTATGTAGGAGCTGGTCGTATGAGACTTGCCACTGCAAAGGTACAAATAGAATTGAACCACAAAAGGCTATTATGCTATTTTTTTGAAAAAAGATAAAAATATAGTTATATGCAACCCTACACCCTAACTCCTATTATACAAATATCATCTATTTGCTCATGCTCCCCCATCCACTTAAGGAGTTCTGAATCAAGTATTTGCTTTTGTTCATCCATGGATTTGTCATAAATAGATGTAAGTAATTTTTTTAACGTAACAGATTTAAACTTTTTTCCTTTAACTCCTCCAAACTGATCTTGAAACCCATCAGTAAATACATAAAGCGTATCTCCTTCTACTAAATCAATTGAATGGCTTTGAAAAGGTTCGGATATTTCATAATTACCTATGGGTTGATTGTTAGCTTTAATTTCTCTTCCAAAATCACAATCAGCAAAGGGTATAGCATTAACTGGCCATGAATTTCTGTTTGGATTAATAATCCATAACGGATTATTTGCTCCTGCCCACTGAAGTTGCTTGTTATCTTTTGATATTCTACATATAGAAATATCCATTCCGTCCCTAACTTCATTATCACTTTTTGAAAACCTTTGAATTACCAATTCTCTTGTTCTGTCTAATAGTTTGCCTGTATCAGTAATATTCTCTTCCAATAATGCTTTGGATAATGCATTACTACAAACAACAGAAACCATTGCTCCTGGAACACCATGACCTGTGCAATCAGCTGCAGCAAAAAACACCGTACCGCTATTCTCATTGTTAACCTTGTTGTAATGTTCCAGCCAATAAAAATCACCACTTACAATATCTTTTGGTTTAAAAAATACAAAGCCATTTTTTAAATTTTCCTTTAAAGAATATCTTGAAGGCAAAATGGCTTCTTGAATTCTTTTGGCGTATATTATAGAATCTGAAATCTCTCTATTTTTCTCTTCAACAATGTGCTTTTGAAGTTCAGCATAATTCTTTTGTTTTTCCGAGAACTCTCTTTGAATTTCTACTTCTTTCTTCTGCTTTTCGATAATGAGTTTCTGGGATTTAATTACCCTAAAACGGGAATAGATATAAATTGAAAATAAAACCACCAATCCCAACCCTCCGAACAATGCCAGTTGTCTATTTTTCAAAACGTCTGCTTCTGCAGATTTTTTATCCGCTATTGCTTTTTGCTTGTCATTTTCAATTTCCAGAATTTTTTTCAATTCATCATTTTTTATACTGTCGGCATTAGCCTTCATGGCATATTGAAACTGATACTGTAACTCTGTAATCTGCTTGTGGTTTTCCTCACTTAATAAACTATCTCTAATTTCAATGTAATTCTCATACATCGACAATGCATTATCGAACTTATGTGACTTTTTATAGATTTCATAAAGAATAGCACTTGCGTCTTCTACTTTTTTCAAAGCACCAATATCTTTAGCCATTACAAGAGACTTCGTAGCGAAGTCTACTGCTTGTTTAAAATCACCTTTCGCCAAATAAACTGTTCCAATATTTCTGTAAGTCGAAAGTTCACCTAACTTATCATCTAAGGCAATTCTAAGTGCGAGACTTTTATTAAAATAGTTCATCGCCTTATCCAATTCCTCTTTGTCTTTGTAGATAACTCCTATATTATTTAAACAATTCGCTACTCCCAGTTGATTACCTATCTCATCCTGAAGTGCTAAACTCTCTTGAAAAAACTCTAGTGCTTTGTCATAATCCTTACTTAACCAATAAATATTACCTATGGATAGCACAGAATTTGCCATACCTTTTTTGTCGCCAATTTCTACTCGGATATCGTAACTTTTCTGAAAATATTCTAAAGCCCCTGAATAGTTTTCTTGTTCTTTTAAAACATTTCCTATTCCTAACATAGAATTAGCTATTCCCTTTTTATCTCCTAATTCTTCTTTTAATTTCAGACTCTCTAAAAAAAACTGTAAAGCTTTGGCATCGTCTCCTTGGTTTCGATAAATAGATCCAATATTATTTAGAGAAGCAGCCGTACCTCTTTTATCCTGCAACTCCAGTCTTATCTCAAGTGATTTTTTGTAATATTCAATCGCATATATATAATCCCCTTTTTTATCTAAGGCAGCTCCTTGTGTATTATGTGCTAATGCCATGTCCTTTTTTCTTTTTTTACTTTTAGCAAAATCATACTGCATTTGAGCATAGAAAAAAGAACTATCAGGTTGTGTATATAAGTATCCATCCCAAGCAATATAGTCTATCGCTTTTAATCTAATTGAATCACTTTTTTCGGTATCATTAAAAACATGAAGTAAAGAATCTAGTTCATTTTCATCCAAATTGGATTGGGAGTAATTTGTCAAACAAAAAACTATCCCTAGTAAAAAAAGATAAATTCTTGTTGCAAACATTTAGTTATTAGATTACTTAAATTAAGATGACCAAACTAGTCAGTAATTCCCTATGACTCGAACTTAAGTATTATCGCTTAGTCAAAGCAGGATCAATGTATTCTCCTCTTGAAATTCTCATTACAGTTGGAACAGAACCACTATGGAAAAACATAATATAAATCTCATCGGTAGTCAATAAAAAGGCTTTACTATCAACTTGCTAGCTAAGAAAAGTACCTTGAATAAA
>CAJYBK010000139.1 GCA_913064955.1 uncultured Flavobacteriales bacterium | reverse complement strand
GTACTAAGGTTGTAAACGGATAATTGGCGATTTCTGGCTTAGCAGCACTAACCACACTTAATAAGGTAGATTTTCCAGCATTAGGATAACCTACTAAACCAACATCGGCCAATACTTTTAATTCAAGAATTTTCCACTCTTCACGGCCATCTTCACCGGTTTGTGCATATCTAGGTGTTTGATGTGTTGCAGATTTAAAGTGGAAGTTTCCTTGACCACCACGACCACCTTTCACACAAATGTACTCCTGTCCATGTTCTGTTATTTCATGAAGTACTTCATCTGTCTCAGGATCTTTAATAATTGTTCCTAATGGAACATCCAGCACTACATCTTCTCCATCTTTACCTGTACTTTTTGATTTACCACCTGGTTCACCCATAGTAGCAATAACATGTTTACGGTATTTTAAATGTAATAAAGTCCAATGATTGTTACTTCCTCGCAAGATAATGTGACCACCACGACCACCATCACCACCATCAGGTCCTCCTTTACTTGTTAATTTGTCACGGTGCAAATGCGCAGAACCAGAACCACCCCTTCCAGAGCGACAGCATATTTTAACGTAATCAACAAAGTTTGATCCAGCCATAAGAAATAAAAAGAAAAAAATTAGCCTATCACAGCATACAGTCTCTCTGTAATACTATCAATGCTACCCACACCGTCAATGGTATGTAACTTATCTTGTGCACCATAAAAATTTGCTACAGGAGCCGTTTCTTTATGATATGTTGCAATTCTATTTTCAATGATTTTTGGATCAGCATCATCTGTTCTACCAGAAGTCTTAGCTCGTTCCAACAATCTTGTTTTTAATTCATCCTCCGGAACAACTAAAGATAGCATCATAGTAATGGGGGTATTACGAGCATCAAGATATTTGTCCAATGCTTCTGCTTGTGCAGTAGTTCTTGGGAACCCATCAAAAATAAACCCCTTAGGATCTTCATGTTTTTCAACTTCTGATGTTAGTAGTCCTATCGTCACTTCATCAGGAACTAATGCTCCTTTGTCAATGTAACTTTTAGCTAATTGTCCTAAGGCAGTTTGTCCTTTAATATTAGCTCTGAAAATATCACCTGTACTTAAATGTACCAAACCATATTTTGTAATTAATCTCTCAGACTGAGTTCCTTTTCCAGCTCCTGGAGGTCCAAATAATACAACGTTCAACATGTTCAACTAATTTTTTTAGAATCAATTTTAGCTATTGATTTTTTTGATTTAATTAATAATATAAATATCCTTAAGGTTTCTTCCAAGACCATCATAGTCTAGGCCGTATCCAACTAAAAATTCGTTTCCAACTTCCAATGCAACATATTTCACAGGAATGTCTTTTTGGTAAGCATTAGGCTTGAATAGTAAAGTAGCAATTTCTAACGAAGCAGGTTTTTGTTTCGATAATTCAGTATGAATTTTTTCCAAAGTGTTACCGGTGTCTACAATATCTTCCAAAATAATAACATGACGACCTGCAATGTTTTCGTTTAAACCAATTAATTCCGTTACCACTCCAGTAGTACTAGTGCCTTCGTAGGAAGCCATTTTAATAAATGACACTTCACAATCACCTTCGTACTCCCTTACTAAGTCAGCAACGAATAAAAATGAACCGTTTAATACACCTACAAAAAGTGGATTTTTACCTTTATAATCTTTGTTTAATCTTTCTCCCAGAGAATTTATAGCCGCTTTTATCTTGCTAGCGTCCATAAATGGTACGAATTGCTTATCGTGTAACTTAATTGTTTTACTCATTCAATCTAATTGAAATACAAATTTAGTAAATAATAAAAGAATCACTCCTATTATTTGATGCTATTATAAGTTGAACCTTTTGATATGTAATGTGTATTAAACTAGCAACTATAAAACAAACGATTATGAGACTTAATGCTTGTGTAGAAGATTTAGATGCAATGACGCCAAATGAAACTGGTAGATTTTGCAGTAGTTGTAATAAAAACATTGTAGACCTTACTGACAAATCTCATGTTGAAATTCATCAATTATATTTGGAGAACAACGGTGAATTATGTGGAATAGTTTTGCCAAATCAATTAGAGGAACGAAAATATTATCACCCATTAAAAAGATTTGCCTTTGCTTTAATGTTGGTATTTGGTTCTGCATTGTTTGTTTTCGGGGGTAATATAAAGCCTCATTTCGATGCTTTTAGGATGAGGGTATTAACTGAAGTAACGAACTTTGATACAACTTTTACGATTAAGGGATTTGTTTATGCTGACGGAAAATCTATTACACATGCCGAAATAACTGTGGTCGCGGAAGATGAAATGTATAAAGTTCGAACAGATGCCAATGGTCAGTTTATTTTAGAATTACCGAATTTAAAAAATGAAGAAGTACAACTTATCATCACCGCTAAAGGTTTTGAAGCGAGTTACAAACAAGTAACTCTATCCTCAGGAAGTATTTTTGTTGGGAAAATCACATTGAAAGTAGTCAAAATCGAAGATTGTGTAAAAGGAAAAATAGCACCTGAAGTAATCAGAACTGCTGGTGTCGTAGCAATGCCTGATCCACCTAAGCCAGAAGAGATACAACAAACTCAAGGGGAGATTTCTCCTATTGGGGGAGGAATAGAACCACCTTCAGATGATTCACTATTTGATTAGGCTAACTTGTCATTTTCTTTGTGTCTAGTAGCGTCTCTTTGTGTTTTTTTAAGAAGATTCTTTTTTAGCGCTTCGTCTAAATTTACACCAGTTTGATTAGCAAGGCAAATGAGTACAAATAGCACATCTGCCATTTCATCTCCTAGATCTTTGCCTTTATCACTTTCTTTTTCCGATTGCTCCCCGTAACGTCTGGCTATAATTCGGGCAACTTCGCCTACTTCTTCGGTTAGCATAGCCATATTGGTTAACTCATTGAAATAACGAACTCCAAAGTCTTTGATCCAATTGTCTACTAATTTTTGTGCTTCTGATATTTGCATTTTGTAAAGGTAACGATATTTGAAAAAAGTAGATTATCCATGGATTGTTTTACTAAGAGTGATTATTAAGCCTATTTCAAAATTTATAGAAGTCTGATTTATTTGCATAAATTTGCGACTTAAGACTTTAATTAATGAGCAAAACAGATATACATTCTAAGGAATTCTTGGAATTTTTAAATCAATTTATTACTCCTGAAAGAATTGAAAAACAGGAACAAGTATTAGCGGATAGAACAAGGTATATTACCGCTGTTATTGAAGATATTTATCAACCTCACAATGCGAGTGCCGTGATTAGGACCTGTGATTGTTTTGGAATACAAGATTTGCACATAATTGAGAATAAAAATGATTACCGAGTTAACCCAAAAGTTGCACTAGGAAGTGGTCAATGGGTAGACATCATTAAATATAAAGAGCAAGAAAACAATTCTCTTGCTTGTATCAATCAATTAAAAAGTAAAGGGTATAAAGTAGTCGCAACAACACCACATACAGACAAAAGCATCTATGACTTAGATTTGGATCAACCAATCGCTTTAGTTTTTGGAAATGAAAAAGAAGGGATTTCAGATTTAGTTAAAGAGAATGCGGATGAATTAGTAAATATACCAATGTATGGTTTTACGGAAAGTTTTAATATTTCTGTAAGTGCTGCACTTTGTTTAAGTCTATTAAGTGAAAAGTTGCGTACTACAGAAATTGATTGGAAGCTATCTGAAGAAGAGAAAACATTTTTAATGGCTGAATGGGCTAAAAATCATTTAGGTAAAATAGACAAATATGTTTTCGAATACGAAAGAATCCAATCTGAAAATGCATGACCAATATTCACCTCATAGTTTATACGACAAAGTATAGAAAGGGTAGTGCTGAATTCCAAAGAATTGCAGCTACCATGAAGGATGAATTGGAAAAACAATATACTGACGAGGTATTATGTTTGCCGATTGTAACGAAGAAGGATCTGAATAAGATCTTTCAAGATTTGATAAATGAGGATAAGCAAATGTTGTCTTATCATTTTGTAGGTCATTCAGGTATGTATGGTCCTATGTACGGCACAGTTGAGTACCCAGAACAATATAGTCCTTTCGAAATAAAACAAATGGAATTTCCATTCGCTGAAAATGGGAAAGCCTACTTTCATTGTTGTAGATCGGCAAGGTGGTTTGCACCATTTTTTGCACGTGTGAAAAGTGTCGAATCATATGGGTATTATAATTATACCACCTTCACAGCAAGGAAAGACAAGTTTAAGCGGATTACAGCTAATTCCCCTAAGGTATATGCAATTGGAAGTATTGGTAAAAAATCTCATGGATACATAGGAAGTTTAAAGAAGTACTTAGGCTTTCCTGTATTAGAAAAAATGAAATCTTTTCAACCTAATTCTACTGAAGTTGACGCCACCTATAATAAAGTAGCAGAACTTTATGATGCGGTATTTCAAGACATTAAAGTGCGAGAAGATGAATGGGAATGGATTTCAAATCATTTACCTAAAAACAAACAACTCAATGTACTTGATATTGGATGTGGTAATGGCGCACTGCTAAAAGAATTGAGCTCAACTATTTTGAAAGGAGTTGGAATCGATTTATCAGAAAATATTCTTCAGAGAGCAAGGTTATTAAACAAGGAAAATAACAATCTTACTTTTAAGTCAATAGACGGTCCAAAAATTCCTGTTGAAGATCAAAGTATGGACTTGGTGATATCAATGTTGTCTTTTCGTTATTTAGACTGGGATCCATTGATGGATGAGATTAAAAGAGTGCTCAAGCCTGGAGGTAAAATATTAGTATTGGATATGGTAACTGTACCAGTTAAACTCAAAGAGTTGCCTACTTTCATAGTTCATAAAATCAAGCAGAGAAGACAACTTAAGAAGTATCCTGAGTTTAACAAAAACTTGGCAAAATTAGTAAGTCACCCTGATTGGAAGAAAATGCTTGCCTACAATCCCATCCGTGCTGAGCATGAAATGAAGTGGTACTTGGAAAGTAGATTTCCAGGAAGAAAGGTAGAAAAAATAAATATTGGATACCATTCCTGCATCTTAGCTTTTGACTCTGGAGATATTGCCAATATTCAAGATATTAAACTCACGTATCCATGATGGAAAAAATTGGCGTTTGTGATTGGGGAATAGGTGGAATAGGAATGCTGCAGCATTTAAAGTTAATGCAGAATTATGAAGTTGTCTACCTTTCCGATGCTGGTTTTATGCCTTATGGAAAGGTAGCTGAAAAAGAACTATCCGAAAGGTGGCAGGAGGTGAAAGCATTTTTTAAAAGCAAAAACATCAATAAAGTAGCCATAGCATGCAATGCTTTAAGTACTTTGGTAGAGCTAAATGATGATTTCATAAATGTTATTGAGAGTGGGGTAGCATTAGTTCAAGATTGTGGCGCCAAAAGGATTGGTGTAACAGGAGGTTATCGAACTATTGAATCTAATTCATATAAGACCCCATTAGAAGCCGCTGGTTATGATGTTGTTCAATCCGTTGGACAAGAACTTTCAGCAAAAGTAGAGGCAGGTGACTTAGTTTCCAAAGAAACAACGGAGAGTATTAGAGAAGTGTTTTCTCCGTTAATCAATTGTGATTACGTTGTACTTGCTTGTACTCATTATCCAGTTTTATCTAAACAAATTCTTTCCATATTCCCGCAAATTAAATTACTTGACCCTGCATTAAAAATGGCAGAAACAATTTCCAATAAATGGAAAAGTAATCAAAACGAGTTTAACATCGAGTGGTATACCACAGGGAATACTGAAACTATGATCCATTCTGCGCGTATCAGTTTCAATGAGAATATTATTAATCCTTTAAAAGTAGTTTTATGAGTAACCCTTTTACTGAGCACCCTAATGATGTTGGGCTAGGATATTTTGGACATTTCTTTTTTGCCTTAGGTGTGGTTGTGAAGTTGTTTATGGCTACCATGGCTTGTTTTGTACATGCTTTTTTTCCTTTTCTTTTTAGGAATACAACTAGTGGTATCGTAAAGGAACTATACGGAAAGATAGAACACAGAAAGTCACAATAAAAAATAAGCGCATAACAAAGTTTATAATTTTTCGTTTTAGTACATTCGCAACCTGATTAATGAAGAAAATTACTGTCATAGCCGTTTTATTAGTTATTGCTTTTTCCAGTTTTGGACAAAGAAGGAATTCTGTTACGCTTAAAAATCTTCAAAATTTTGATAAAGCAAAGTTTCACTTTGGTTTCATCTTAGGATATAATAAGGCCGATTTCTTCATAGAACAGAAACCAAATAACATTGCCACAGATTCCTTATTAGGTATTAATATACTTTCAAAGCCTGGGTTTAATTTGGGAATTGTTTCATCTTGGAATATCACACCATTACTTAAATTAAGATTCTTACCTACGCTTTCATTCCAGGAAAGGCATATGAATTATAGTTTTTTAACCGAATCTGATTCATCGCTTAATTGGAATAAAAAAGTAGAGTCTACATTTTTAGATTTTCCTTTGCTGATCAAAATGAGAACGGAGAGAATTAATAATTTTGCAGCATACATAGTAGCTGGAGGGAAATTCGGATTGGATATGCAATCAAATAAAGATGTAGAAAATATGAATGCTACTCTTGACGAGCAAATTATTAAGATTACCAAACCGGATTACGGAATCGAAATAGGCGGAGGGTTTGATTTTTTCTTAGAGTATTTTAAATTTGGATTAGAACTTAGGATGGGCGTAGGTATGAAGAATATCTTGATTCAAGAAAATACCATATTCTCTAACCCAATTGATAAACTAAGAAGTAAGGTTTGGACGGTTTCAATGACTTTTGAAGGTTAGGCAATAATTTTTAGAGCAAAAAAAAGCATCTCCATTTAGAGATGCTTTTTTTTTCGTGTATTAATTTTTAATTCAAATCAAATTTAGGAAGAGGTGCTTTTTTGTATTGCTTTTTCTTTGGTTTAATTTGATCAATAAACATTACGTTGATTTGCTCATCATTTCGAGTAACTCTAGTTCTAGAAATTCCATTGGCTACTGACCAAGTAACTTTGTCTTTAAATTCATAAACTACAACTTCCTTAGTGTCATCTTCAAAATAGATAGCAATTTCAATTACTTCTCCATTTTTTACGGTAACTGATCCAAGGTAGCATTCATTTCCTTCTTCAGATCTATTAGAGATAATAACATCATCATGGACACCATCCTTGATTTCATATGTTCCTCGATTCTCAAAAACCTTTCTGTAACTTTCATAACATGTGCCATCCTGCGCGAAAGAAGCAGAAGTAATAAGTGCTGTTAAAAGTAAAGCGTATAATTTTTTCATTCTATTAATGATTTTGGTTAACAAATATAAAATAATTATTACCAATTCTGTGCCATAAATTAATACTATGTATCAAATTAATTAATTTTCTGTTGAATCTGTAATTAGAACGTTATAGACGTCAGTATTATTTCTGTGGATATTAGAGACGATAAAACCACCTGGCTGAGGAATGAGTTCTACCAAATCAAAAGATCGGCAGCCTTTACTTAATCCTTCAAAATATAAAGAGAAATTGTATTTACCTTTTTTATCCATTACTGTCCATGTTGGATGCATTGTAATATTCTCGGCATGGATTAACTTTCTTTTGGTGCCGGATGGCTTTTCTATCAAGAAAGTAGACTTCCAAATGCGAATTCCATCACCAGCATCTAAGAAATGCTTACAGTGAACAATAGTCTGTCTTTCATTGGTCTCAACCAAAGTTTTGGCTTCAGATGGCTTCTCTAAAGTTTCTATTATTTTTTCTATCGCTGTAGACATATTTAGATAATTACTTTCAACTCAAAGATACAAAAGTATAATGATGATGTTTTTTCATTGTAAAAAAAAAGAGTCCTTAAATGAAGGACTCTTTTTTATTTAAGTAGTAATGATAGTTACTATTCTACTATTTTCAATAATTCAATGTCAAAAATTAATGCAGAGAATGGGCCAATTGCACCACCTGCTCCTCTGTCTCCGTAGGCAAGGTTATGAGGGATGTAAAGTCTCCATTTAGAACCTTCAGGCATTAATTGTAAAGCTTCTTGCCATCCTTGAATAACTTGTGTTACTCCAAACTCAGCTGGTTGACCTCTTTCCACTGAACTGTCAAATACAGTTCCATCAATTAAAGTACCGTGGTAATGAGTAGAAACTTTATTAGCAGCAGTTGGAATTGGTCCTGTTCCTTCTTTGATAATTTCATATTGCATACCGCTAGGTAATGTAATGATTCCTTTTTTCTTAGCATTAGCAGCTAAAAATTCCTCACCTGCTTTTTTGTTTTTCTCACCCGCCTTACCTTGTAGGTTTTGCATGTACGAGTTCAATAAAGTTCCTATTTCTTCCTTCGAAAGTTTTAAGTCGGATTTTGAAAGGTAATCTTCCATTCCTTTGGCAAGTGCTGCCACGTTTAATTCTTCCAATCCTTGGTTAGAAAGGTTTTCGGCAATGTTTACGCCTAAACCATAACTTACCGTGTCTAATTCAGTTTTTAAAGTCATTTCTTTTTTACTTTTTGATTTTTTACTTTTTCCGTCCTTTTGAGCATACGTAAAATTAATTGTCGATGCTAAAAGCAAGATTACTGTTATTTTGATAATATTCATAATACGATTTTTCCGTGCTTTATTACATAATTCATACCGTGTTTTTGCAACTAGGTTTAATTAGTTTGCAAAGTTATTAATTATAATTAAAAATGATAGTGTTGTGCTAGACTATAATCATAACTACATTTTTTGATTAATTATATATTTCATCTACCTGTTTATTATTGAGTGATATCTTTTGTGAATATTGGTTATCTTCGCAGGAAATAGATAAAATAAAACAAATGAGCAATCAACCTAAAGAAGGACAGATCAATATAGAACTTAGCGAAGAAATGGCAGAAGGAATTTATGCTAACTTGGCTATAATTACACATTCTAGTTCAGAGTTTGTTATGGACTTTATCAGAATGATGCCAGGTGTTCCAAAAGCAAAAGTAAAGTCAAGAGTAGTGATGACTCCTGAACATGCTAAAAAACTAATGAGAGCCTTGGCTGAAAATGTGGCGAAGTATGAATCGCATCATGGTGTG